>NZ_CP012036.1:2505262-2805262 GCF_001298445.1 Nostoc piscinale CENA21
GACTTCAGCCACTCCCTAATTTCACCCCCTGACAGAGATATTTAGAAGTTGCATTCAAAAATAGCATTTAGAAATCAGGTCAATGAGAGGAGGCACAAGGCAGAAGAATTAAGTTTCAGACTTCATCCTTCACACTTCATACTTTTCTCCCTCATCTTCCTTTCTTTATAGTTTAAACCTAGCGGAAACGAGGTTTAGCAACTGGTCTACTAGGCCCGTTGTTTCCACGTCTTTCCCTAGTTTTTGGCAGTGGCGGTCGCTCTTCGCGGTCTTCCTCAAAAGACATACCATCTCGCCCCATAGCAGTGCTGCCATAGATATCTAGATATACAGACTGTCCAGCCAGTTCTGCCGCAGCAGCAACTACTGTCCGAATCGCCTGAATATTGCGTCCGCCTCGGCCAAATACTTTGCCTTTATCTGCACTGTCAAAGGCAATGCGAATCCAAGCTTTTTTCAGGGTGTGAGAAATTTCACAATCAACGCTTAAGGTCTTTGGAGATTCTAAAAACGGCTGCATCAAAAATCGCACTAGTCCGACATAGTTAGGATTAGCTGCGAAAGATGGCGTATTGAGGTTATGATGCGGGTTTTGCACTGACCTGTTCAAGAACATTAGCTTTTACTAGGATGCGACGTACTGTGTCAGTGGGCTGTGCGCCTTGTTGTAGTCGCTTGACGATGCCGGGAACATCTAGTCTAACTTCATCGGTTCTGGGGTTGTAAAAGCCCAGTTCTTCTAAAGGACGACCATCGCGGCGAGAAAGGCTATTCATGGCGACAATACGGTAGCTCGCTTCCCGCTTTTTTCCGTATCGCTTCAAGCGCAGTTTGATCATGTTGAAGAATCGTTCTCCTGTTTGTATGTATTTTTGCAGCTGATAAATTTAGGAAGTAACTTGGCGAAAGTGCCTTGGTTGATTACTTCCCATGCTGAAATGCTTATTTTAACACTTGATTAGTGTTTGCGGCTATTAAGTTGGGAATGGGGAGTTGGGAGTGGGTGGGTGTAGGGGATGAAAAACTGTTCCCTGTTCTCTTCCCTTGTCTCCCTTGTCCTCCTTGTCCCCCCTATCCCCCTTGTCCCCTCTTCTATAGATTCCCAAAGCCTTTTTTCTTCTTATCCTTGGGTTTTTTCTTTTTCGTGCCACCGCCGCTATTGTAACCGCGCCATCCGGGGGCGGCGGGACGACCCCCTGCGTAGGCGTTGCCCATACCACCGCCGCCGAACATTCCCGGCATACCGGGCATACCGGGGAAGTTACCTTTACCCATTTGTTGCATGAGCGATCGCATTTTTTGGAAGTCTGATACCAGCTTACTCACATCAGCTTCTTTGTAACCAGAACCCTTGGCCACCCGTCGTCTACGGCTGGGAGAACTTGCCAATAAATCCGGGTCTTGGCGTTCTTGTTTGGTCATAGAATTAATCATCGCTTCGCAGCGTTTTAGCTGAGTTTCGCCCTGCTTGAGTTGATCATCAGATAGCTTACCCATACCAGGAATCAGCTTCATGATTCCTCCCAGCGACCCCATATTTTTCAACAAACGCAGTTGTTTGAGAAAGTCGGTAAAGTCAAACTTCGCCGACAAAATTTTCTCCTGCATTTTCTCGGCATCTGCCAAGTCAATTTCTTCTTGGGCTTTTTCTACCAAAGTCAAAACATCGCCCATCCCTAAAATCCGCGATGCCATCCGGTCTGGGTAAAAAGGTTGTAGGGCTTCGACTTTTTCCCCAACACCGACAAATTTGATGGGTGCGCCGGAAATTTGGCGGACTGATAACGCTGCACCACCACGGCTATCACCATCTAACTTGGTAAGAATTGCCCCAGTAATGCCGATTTGCTCATGGAAGGTGCGGGTGAGATTGGCAGCTTCTTGACCAGTCATAGAGTCCACCACCAACAAAGTTTCGTGGGGTTGGACTGTTTCTTTAATCCGCGCTAACTCCGCCATCATGTCTTCATCGATTTGCAGACGACCCGCAGTATCAATGATGACTGTGTTGACACCTTCGGCTTTGGCTCGTTCTACACCTTGGCGAGCAATTTCTACTGGGTCAGCATCACTGCCCATATCAAACACTGGTACGTCAATTTGCTTACCCAAGGTGATCAACTGATCAATTGCGGCGGGGCGATATACGTCTGTAGCGACTAACAAACAGCTGCGCTCTAATTTCCGTAGATGTAACGCTAACTTGGCTGTGGCTGTGGTTTTACCAGTACCTTGTAAACCAGCCATTAATACAATTGTCGGCTTTTGTTCAACTTCCACCAGGGGAACATTTTCTTCCCCCATCACCTGTACCAATTCATCGTAAACAATTTTGATGAACTGCTGGTCTGGGCGCACGCCAGAAATTACCTCGGCTCCCTGCGCCTTGGCTTCAACTTCGCTAATAAAATCTTTGACTACCTGGAGGTTGACATCTGCTTCTAATAAGGCGCGGCGGACTTCTCGCAAAGCCTCTTGAATATTGGATTGCGAGATTTTATCTTGACCCCGAAGTTTTTTCCAGGCGGATTCTAAACGGTCTGCTAGTGCATCAAACATATCTGAATTACAAGTAGTTAGCCAATGAGGAAGCCGGAATTGTCGCTGAGAGCGATGCAGAATTTCCGGTAGAGTTTTAACGTGCTATCTACCAGCTTAGTAGTTTTCACTCCGAGTTGAGCAACTCGATACCTACTAGGTTTAGGGTGGTAAACCGTATTTTGTGTGTAAATTATGATTTTGGCGGTTTGGCAAAGCTGGGTTAAGCAACCCTAATTTGCTAACAAGTACATAATTGTAAGGCTTGTTGCACAACGGTTATCAAGACATTCATGTCAACTGGCTTGCGGATAATACCTGCTACTTTGGCTTGGCACTTTTTTTTTGATGGTGTCTTCTTCGTAGCCACTGAGTAACAAAATTGGTAAACACTTGCAACTGCGATTTTGTTGGATGCGATAGGCTACTTCATAACCATCCATTCCTGGCATTGTGACATCTAGTAAAAGCAAATCAAATGTTTGAGATGCTATTTTTTGCAATGCTTCTTCTCCACGCAAGACGGTAGTAACTTGATAATCATTTGTTTCTAAAATTGTTTCTACTAAAAAACAAGTGATATGACAATCATCACAGACAAGAATATGTGGATTTTTATTATTGGTTTTTTGGCTCATAATCAAATTAATTTAATAAATAAATAATGTATATTGATTTTTGAACTAAATAAAAAAGTTAAATATAAATCATCTAAGTTCTATAAATATCAATGATGAGATACAAATTTCTAGTTTTCTATCTGGTATCAAGATATGGATATTTATAGATATCAATTAAATTGCTGTAATTAATAATTATATTATATGAATATAATTTGAAGTAAAAAATTAAAAATTATTAACTTAATTTTAATCAGCGTGATTCTAAAAATCTGTGTCTAGAGAGGGAAATTGCCTTATTACTTTAGTCCTAACTTCACAGAAAAAGACATGAAATAATACCACAATATTTTCAAATATATTTATTTTTTACATTCTAAAATCATAGAGTGATCTGAGTGGATTTCTAGAATATGTATAGCAACTCTGAACACACCAAGAAAAATGATATTTTTTGGCTAATTTTCATACTCTTAAGTTCTGAAATCCTTGCAGAGCCGTAACACAACATACTTAAATGGCCTTTTAATATCATAGGTAGCGGAATATAAAATCTATCTCCCTTGTCCCCAGAAGATGGGATATTTCTTTATTCCTAGCCTCCAGCCTCTTCATCAAGGTTGTTTACTAAAGCTTCTATGGTATCAGCATCATTTGGTAAAGCGGCTGTTAAAATTTCACTGCCATTGGTGGTAACTAAAACATCATCTTCGATGCGGATACCCCGGACATCGGCAAATTGTGATAAACGCTCCCAATTGATTATGTTTTGATATTTAGCACGATTTTGGGGATCATTTAAAATTGCTGGGACTTGATAAAATCCTGGCTCAATTGTGACTAGCATTCCCGGACTTAGGGGACGATTAAGACGCAGGTAACTTAAGCCAAAGCGATCGCTCCTGGTTCTATCATCTTCATATCCGGCTAAATCTCCCAAGTCTTCCATGTCATGCACATCTAAACCCAGTAAATGCCCAATTCCATGTGGAAAAAACAACGCATGGGCATCTAATTCGACTAAATCTTGGGGGTTGCCTTGGAAAATGCCTAAATCAACTAACCCTTCCGCAATCACGGTTGCAGCTAATAAATGAATATCTCGATATTCTACACCAGGGCGAATTGTGGCAATGCAAGCATCATGAGCCGCTAAAACAACATTATATATATCTCGTTGCGTGGGGGAAAATTTACCAGACACAGGCCAAGTCCGGGTAATATCAGCCGCCCACCCCATTTCTGTTTCTGCACCCACATCAGCCAACAGTAAATCACCGGGTTGCAATGGGTGGTGATATGCCTCATTATGCAAAACTTCACCGTGAACAGTCACAATACTGTTGTAAGAAGTGGTCATATTTTGGGCAATAATTACCCCTTCCATTGCCGCCCGCACTTCTGCTTCTTGTTTTGCTTTTGGGGTGGCTACCATACCGGCTTTGTGTGCAGCCACACTTACAGCCGCCGCTTGACGTAATTCTGCTAAGGCTTCCCCATCGTGGGTGAGGCGTAAACTGACAATTGCTTTGGCTAACTCTAAATCTAACCCCTCCAAATCATAAGGTGAAGAAATCTCTCTGTGCAGAATTTGGGACTGCACAAGGCTGGTACGATAATTCTGCACAGGAATTGAGGCTGCACCATGACCACGGTGTTTCAACTCAGATAAGGTTCTAGCCGTATCTGCACCAATTTTGGCGGCAATTTCTTCGCGTTTGGGCATTTCACCATGCCATAAGGCGCTACCGGGTTCGGGATCATCAATGAATAATTCTAATTTGCCGGCTTCTAGACGAATGGCAGCGTTGTGTAAAGGTAAGCCGGCAAAATACAAGAAATGGCTGCTGGCGCGGAATGGATAGGTATTAGCTCTAAAGTTGCGGGGGCTGCTGCTTCCTGACCAGAGAATTACCGGGAAATCAATTAATTGAGCTAGTTTTTGCCGTCTGTGGCGTAAAGTATCGCTGAGGGTGTGGGAGATATGGTGAATTTGCATAATTTCAAACGCAAAGTGGCGCAGAGAAGTTGCGTAAATCTTTAATGTACTCTCGTAGATATATATTGCTTTCATATTCTAGAGTAAGTTCATGGGACAAATCATTACTCAGGTTGATGCTTTTACCGATAAACCTTTTGCGGGGAATCCTGCGGCTGTTTGTGTTTTGCCTGCACCAAAAGACACTGGCTGGATGCAGCAGGTAGCACAGGAAATGAATTTGTCGGAAACGGCTTTTTTGGTAAAACAGGATGATGGCTTTAATCTGCGGTGGTTTACGCCAACGGTAGAAGTGCCGCTTTGTGGTCATGCAACTTTAGCCAGCGCCCATGTGTTGTGGTCGCAAGGACATTTAGCTAGTGATGAGGTGGCGAGATTTCATACCAAAAGTGGGTTATTGATTGCCAAGCGCCAAAATGAATGGATTGAACTGGATTTTCCCGCTAATCACTCACAAGTGGCAACCGCACCACCGGAACTCAGTACAGTTTTAGGTGTAAATTATCAAGCCGTTTACGAAAATTCTCTCGGTTATCTCGTAGAAGTATCCACGGAAGATGTAGTACGACAAATGCAGCCGAATTTTCAACTTTTGAAAACATTGCCTGTACATGGAGTAATCGTTACTAGTAAAGCTCATCCAGGCTCAGAATATGATTTTGTGTCTCGGTTTTTTGCGCCAGCAATTGGTGTTGATGAAGACCCGGTGACAGGCTCTGCCCATTGCTGTTTAGCCCCGTTTTGGCGCGATCGCTTGGGTAAAAATACTTTCTTGGCTTATCAAGCATCCCATCGCGGTGGAGTAGTCAAGTTGTATTACGATGGTGGCGATCGCGTCCTCCTTTCTGGTCAAGCAGTTACCATCCTACAAGGGGAACTTTTGAGTTAATGACCATAAAAAGTAACATTTAACGACAAGTTTGTAGTGATTTACACTTAAAAATTGTATAATGCTAGTTCTAGTATCATCTAGCACGTAACTTTCAACTTAGTTAATGCACATTTAAAGAAATATGAGTAAGTATATATGTGTAAATACCTGTTGAAAAGGTATCCAGAAATAAGAGTCATCGAATCAGAGTCAATTACTCAGAGGTTTTCTACACAACTGATTGAGCAAACTCTAATCTCTTCTGATTTCTCGTTGGCTGACTCCTGAATTCTATATTTGTAAAATTTGGCTTTTCTGACTGTTTCAAAAGGAACAGGGAAATCTTCATACTTAAAAGGATAAAGATGTATTGAAACTGAGTGGTTTTGCCATCTGGTTTCAAATATTTGATTTTTCTCCATTCATGAATTAAAGGGCTTGTATCCTTCTTTTCTCTGTTACAGATCCGAACGGGCTTGATCAAGAGCAGTTTGTAACCAAATAAAACTTACACACAAAGTTGGTCGGTTGAGGCCAGTGCTATCAGGGTGTTGGGGTGTGATGATCATTCACCTAAGCACACTCTTAATCTCTACGCCCTTGCCAAACTGTTGATTTGTGATTTCAGTGTGTAAGTTAAGCTTAACTATTTATCCCAGTAATTTTTAAACATGGATTACACTCAACAACTCATTCATTTAACAGAAATATCTGCCGCCGATTTTCCCGCAGGTAGAGATTTTAAGTATAAATGTCGTGTACAAATTCTCTCTGAGCAAGGACAAGAAATATTATCCAAAGATTTGTTTTCGCGGATGCAGCCAAGCTGGTTAGTGAATTTCACTAATTATAAAGACTGCGCGATCGCTCTTACACTGTGTTACCGTCAAGGCGATATGACCCAACCTTGGCAAGATGCGGGGACAGTTACCTTTGCAGCCCAGGATTTTCTGCATGGACACAACTCCATTGAACTAGAATTTCCGATCACTACCTGGAGTCTCGCACCTCATTTAACCCTCAAAGCCAGAATCACCCAGACTGTTGGTGAAGCAGGTAGCAACACAATCAAACTGTTAGCGAATCAGCCAATTCATTCACGTTTTCAACTCAAACCAACTGCAACCACCGACAAAGAAGTTGAAATTCCTGAACCTATTCCCCTGACATCCCAAGAAGAAGTAATTGTCAAAGATGTCTGGAATAAACTGCGGGCTTGGAAAGAACTGCAAATGGAAAAGTTCTTAAAGCGGCTGTTGTTAGAAGAACCAGAATTAGAACATATTTTTGGGGAAGCGATCGACAGTATGACAGATTACTTTTATGAGTTATTTGACTACTGTATTCACCAACTCCAGCCCCACACCCAAAATATCATTTCCGAACCCCTGACAGGTGTACCTTACGAAACAGGCGATGACTTCGATACCGTCGAAGACTACGGGGCTTTATTTGCGGATATTGGGATGCGTCCCCACCACTGGGTAAAAGCGCGACAAGTGTGGATGTGGATGTTACCTTCAATTCCTTACCTAGAAGAATACGACCGCCAAGATTTAGCGAAAGGTTTTAACTCTGCGCTTTACAAATTTTTCAATACTAATATTATTGTGCCGATGGTAGAGGCAGTGCGTTACTACGAAGATGCCTTACCACCAGAATTACTCAAGGAAATGGCAGATACTTGGCAGGTATTTAGCCAAAACAAACAAGAAATGGGGATGGTATTTTATCAAACCTTATTTGAAAAATATCCCTTTGTGTTGCCAATTTTCGGCAGAGCCGATATTGATTATTTATCGCTGCACCTGTTCCAATCTTTAGACTTTCTCATGCGTTGCTTGCGGAGTGAAAGCACGGATGAACTGTTGCTAGAACTACGATTATTAGGACAAATTCACGGCAGTGTCGGTGTGCCATCTTGTGCTTATCCTGCCATTTCTGACACGATGTTTGTCTTGTTTGAAAAATATGTGCCGAATTTTACCCCAGAATTACGGCGGGCATGGCAGACATTGTTTAATCGCGTCACCAATGTGATGAAACTGCCCAAGCTGAATGAAGAGCGGTTACTGAAAAAAGCCAAGCAATTTCTAGAAGTAATTGCTAGTGAACAAGGTTGGGAACCAGAACATCAAGCGCGACGTTGGGCAGAAATTCAAGCTGAAATCAAAGCTACCCGTACTTATAATCATACCTACGAAGAATTGGCTTATGGCGCACAGTTAGCTTGGCGGAATGCGTCTAAATGTATTGGTCGGATTCAGTGGAATAACATGGTGGTGCGTGATTGTCGCCATGTGACCGACCCTGATGAAATGTTCAAAGAATTAGTCGAACATTTGCGCTTAGGAACCAATGGCGGTAATGTTCAAGTGATTATGACCGCATTTCGTCCCAAACTCCCCAAAGAACGCTGGGGGCCGCGACTGTGGAATTCACAATTATTACGTTACGCTGCCTATGAACAACCAGATGGTAGCGTGATGGGCGATCGCGCTAACTTAGATTTAACCAACACCATCATTAAATTAGGTTGGCAACCCCCCGAACCGCGCACACCCTACGATATTTTACCGATAGTCATTGAAGTGCCGGGAATGGAGCCGAAGCTATATGAATTTCCGAAAGAGGAAATTTTAGAAATCGATATTGAACATCCCACCATTGCCGAGTTCAAATCTTTGGGGTTGCGTTGGTATGCGATTCCAGCTATCAGTAATTTCCGTATGGATATTGGTGGCATTAGCTATGCTTGTGTACCCTTTAATGGCTGGTATATGGGTACAGAACTGATGCGCGACTTCTTAGAAGAAGGGCGTTACAACAAACTCGAAGACATCGCCCAAGTACTGAAATTAGATACCAGTTCCGAGCATACCTTATGGCGCGATCGCGTCGCCTTAGAATTGAATATCGCCATCCTGCATTCTTTCCAAAAAGCTAAGGTGACAATGGTAGACCACCAATCTGCCTCACGCCAATACCTCACCCATGATTTGCGCGAAAAGAAAGCTGGTAGAGAATGCCCATCAGAATGGGGTTGGGTGCTACCCCCTGCTGGCGGGAGTGTTTGTCCAGTATGGCATCACCAAACACGGGACTTTTATTTAGAACCAGCTTATCACCATGCCGCCGATCGCTGGGCAGTTGAAGATGGCATTGACTTAGAAAAATTCACCACATCTCTGGAAGAAGACGACAACAAAGAAGACCGGATTTTGATTTTGTACGCCTCAGAAACCGGCACCGCCGAAGGTTTTGCCCGGACAGCAGCACGGCAATTAAATCGTTACCGTCCGAAAGTGATGGCGCTGGATGAGTACGACAAAACTCATTTAAGTTCCGAAAAACTGGTGTTGATTGTCACTTCCACCTTTGGGAATGGGGAAATGCCAGGAAACGGTAAACAATTCTTGCACTGGTTGAGAAAGCAACCCCCTGGTTCATTGATGACTTTGAATTATTCTGTCTTGGGACTGGGTAGCACGGTTTATGAACATTTCTGTGCGGCGGGAATTGCGGTGGATAAAGCCTTGGCGCGTTCCGGTGCTAACTGTATTGTGCCTTTGCATAAAGCCGACGAAATCAAAGGCCAAGCTGATACCTTCAAACAATGGCTGAGATTAATTAGCCGCGTCTTGGGTGAAGATGCAACTGCGGCTGATGGGACGACCATCAACGCACCCCAATTACAGGTAAAATTCCTCACTAGTAGCACCGCAGATAACTTAGCTGTGGCGGTGAGTGGCGAACGAGGGATAGAAGTACCTGTAATTGCCAATCAAGAATTGCTGCAAGAAGTTATTCCCGGTAGTCGTTCGACGCGATTTATTAGTTTTGATATTGCTAACACTCACCTGAAATATGAAACAGGTGATCATGTAGCGGTATATCCTAATAATCCCCCAGAATTAGTACAGCGAATTTGCGATCGCCTGAATCTGACACCCGACACCTACTTTAGTGCCAGTTATATCACCGCCGATGGTCAGGAAACCGAAGATCAACCACCCATCGCCATACCCACAACAGTTGGTCATGTCTTCTCGGAAGAATTAGATTTAGCTTTGCGGGAACCATTCAATGATTTATTAGCATATTTACATTCCGCCACCTCCAACCACACAGAAAAACAACGCCTGGAAACTTGGTTAGAAATTCTCCGCCAAGGTGAAGACCATCCCGACAGCATTACGCTCACCAAAAACATCACCGACAATTACATGAGCGTGGCTGATTTATTCGATGAATTTCCGGGCGCGAACATTACCCTCGCCGCCTTACTGGAATTGTTACCAAAACAAAAACCACGTCTATACTCCATTTCCTCCTGTCCGTTATTGCATCCCCAACAAATTCAAATCACCGTCGGGGTGTTGCAAATTACCACCGATGCAGGCAAAGTCCGTCAGGGACTATGTTCTAATTACCTCGCAGGACTGCAACCAGGAACTAAAGTGCGAATTGATGTGCGTACCTCTAGTTTCCGTCCACCCAGTGACCCAGAAGCGATGATGCTGATGGTCGGGCCTGGTACAGGAGTTTCACCTTTAATTGGCTTCTTGCAATACAGAGAAGCCTTGGCACGGCAAGGACAACCCCTCGCAGATGCGACTTTATACTTTGGTTGTCGCAATCACGATGACTTCCTTTATCAAGAGCAATTGCAGACATGGTACAGTCAGGGCGTGCTGTCGGAATTAAATGTGGCATTTTCTCGCCAAGGCGGTGAAAAAGTATACGTCCAACATTTAATGCAGCGCAAACCCAAAGAAATCTGGCAACTGCTGAGTCATCCAAAATGCCATTATTATGTTTGCGGCGATGCCAAAATGGCCGATGATGTTTATGAAGTCATGTTAGCGATCGCTAATACTGAAGGTGGTTTATCACTTTTAGAAGCTATCCAGTTTTTCGACAACATGAAACAGGAAAAAACGCTTCGTCTCTGATGTTTGGGGCGTAACCCTCAACTACAAACAAGCCATCAAACAAGTACAGAAAGATAACTACTCCAAAGCCGAAAGATGGCTCAATCGAGTTAATCAATCAGCAGATGATCATGCACCAGTTCCAGAGATGGCACAAGCGTCAGTTGTCTATTAATCTTTGAGACATCATGACTCGATGATTTACTGTTGAAATTCTGTAAAAATTAGTTAAAATTCAGATCCCCGACTTCTTTAAGAAGTCGGGGATCTTGTTCTTCACGAATTATTGAGATTTTATTTATTTTTAGGAGTCTAAATTTATTCTCTAGTAAATTAACATTTGGGTAATTCCTATCAAAAAAATCACCAACATCTCTACCTTGTCTCCCTTGTCCTCCTTGTCTCTTTTATTGCTATATCAATGTTTCAGACATATCAAATTGTGATTAAAGTCTGACTTCTTTTCATTCCCCTGGGTTATCCGTTGACTGTTTTTTATTGATTGCCGCAGTAATATATAGACGTTCCAAATAAAAACTGAGGCATGGAACAGACTTTATTTTTAGACTTTTTAGCCAGCTTACAAAAACTGTTTGTAGGTTATATTCCGGCTGCTGTTTTCGGCAGTTTTATTGGATACTTCATTGGCATAAATGTTACAGTTTATCAGATTTTCAGAAGGATATTTCAGATACCACATAGCATTCCGCCTTTAGCCGTACTGCCAATTGCCCTCATCTTATTTCAAGACAGTGAACCAGCATCAGTAATGGTGATATTTCTTGCCACATTTTGGGCAATTATCATTAATGTGGCTATCGGTTTACAACATTTTCGCAGACAAAATAATAACTTTCGCGCTGCCATATTTCATGTATTTCACTCCTTGAAAGTTGGCATTTGGGTAGCGTGGTTTACAGTAATTGCGATTGAAATGTTAATTGGCCCTAGAGGATTGGGTTTTCTTCTCTGGGAAGCGTACAAAGCAGGTAATACCAATAGCATGATTCAGGTATTACTCTACATTGGTATTATCGGCACTTTATTAGATCAATTTTTAGATTTCATGGGTTCTCTACTGGCACAAATGATTTCTGAAAGTAAAAAATCTAGTTAAACTTTTATCTAGGCTGCCGAATTACACTTTGCCAGTTAATAGTTTGCTTGGTAGAACGTTCGCCTAATGAACGTGTTGCTGTCACTTCAATATCAACATTGGTACCAGGACTTAGGGCATTTTCTGGTATTTTTAACTTGCCTAATGCCAAAGTAAAACGATTATAGTCACGGGTGACAAATTCAGGCGGAACATCACCTGTATAAACAGTTTGATAATCAGAGAAACCGCCAGAGTTATCTCGCGCCCGGAATTTCACGCGAAATTTAGTTTGCAGCACATCAGATTTTGCTGCTAAATCAACGATTTTTAAGTTGAGGTTTTCTCCCGCACCTGCAAATTCGGCTACTGCTAACCGAGTCACGTCTTGTTTGAGAACTGCGTGATTCACAGTATAAGTTGTCAAATTATTCTCACTTTGACTGTTACCATCAACCCACAAATCTTCATGAAAAGTCACTTCTACTTGTTTACTATCATTTAAAGTGACTGTGACAGCTTGATTGCTAAAACTTTGACTCGGTTGTTTTTCCTGCCAAACCAACTGAAACGACTCTTCTAAACGCTGGTCAAATTCGCGGTACTCATCAGCGATGATAGAACCAGGCGCAAGTAATAAAGCTGCACCTGTACGCAGATTCCATTTATTTTTTGAGAGTGGGAATTGTTTACCAGCGAGTTCGGTAATTGACAACTTGATGCTAGGAGTGTCAGCCGCTAAGGGTTCTTTACTATTCACAATACTCAACACTCCCAAGCGCCCAGTACTACCGTCACTACCGTCACTACCGTTGCTTCCATTCCGCCCGTCGTAACATCGGTAACGCTTTTTAGTACATTTGTAATCAGAACTACCAGGAGTACCTTTGCAGGTTTCCACTTCCCAACTGCGCCTGCGACAATTGCAACCAGTCGCCCCATTACCACCACGTCCACCACGTCCACCTTCACCTGGGGTTGCACGCACCAGAATTTTGTGTAAGTCGGCTAAATTAGTGTAGTAAGCTGTGAGAGAACCGCCATTTCCGCCATTTCCGCCTTTACCACCATCGCCACCAGCACCGCCATTGGCTGCGTGAATATCACGATTTCCCTTCTCTGGTTGATAACCGCAGTCAGGGCGATAACCATATCCGCCATCTTCCCCATCTTCGCCATCTTGACCTGATAAGTCGAGGTTGACTGCTGAACCATCGACAAAAATAATTTGATTTTGACCGTCGCGGCCATCTCTACCCGATCGCCCACTTGTCCCCACACTCCCCTCTCTGCCATAATCTCGATCAGCAATATATTTGTTATTAGCGATCGCTGGACATAATATAGAACCAGATACAGGTAACAAGCTAGTAAATAAGCAAAATGTCAGTAAAAGTGGCAGCTTACCCCTAAGACTGTTGGACATCGAGTGAAACCTAAACTTTAGTGAGATTTACTGAATATGACGCTGCATAACAGGAATTTGCTCCTGATTTATACTCATACAAATATGAAGTATGGAGTATGAAGTTAGGAAGCATCCCACTTTGTTGAATAGACTATCAATCAAAGAAAAACTCATCCTCGCCAATTATCGATTACTAAAGCGTATCCTAATGCTTGGATTTTTTGATAATGTTTAGTATTATCTGTTACTAAAACTAAGTTATTTGCGATCGCTATAGAAGCTATTCAAACATCTGCTAATCCTATTGGCTATCCTGCTGTTTCTAAATCTGCCTAAATCAAACCTGAAAGTTCTGCACAGTTTTGGTGTAAGAGCTGATTCGTAAACAAAATCTTAAGATGCCATTCACTTAACCATCAGACGAATTAATGAGCCATAAATTATGGCTTATGGAATTTGTGGCTATAAAAACTTAGTCCGCCTAGCCTGCGGCAACAACAAAGCTGAACGCGGACTAACTTAAAATCAATGGTTTTGAACCCGCGAAGGCGGTGAGGGGGTCGTAGTCTTGGCGGTTCCCGTCGATTGCGTTAGCGACGCAGGAGCGTCACCCCCGAACCCGAAGGGGTTTTATCTGTGTGCAAGATGAACTGCGACTTCCGTTGCTAGGTGCAAGATGTAAATAAAACCCTTACACCCCACACCCTTTCACCCTTACACCCAATCTCTACAGAAAATCTTTGTGCGTAAGTCTGTCTATGTTGGAATTTCAGGAATTTACTCGTTAAATTTGGTAGTCAATGTTGCAAATTTTAGCAATAACTAGCCATTTTTCCAGTTAGAGCTAATAGTATGACTATGTTTTAGCGGTATAAATATGCCTCAAAAATTTTACGTAAATCCTTTAACTGGCAATAGTACTAACCCTGGTAGCCAGCAAGCGCCATTTAAAACCATTACCCAAGCTCTCAAGATTGCCACACCTGATACCATTATTCAACTCACGGATGGAAATTACAGCGTTACTAGTGGAGAAGTGTTTCCCTTAACGATTCCATTTGGTGTCAAAGTCATTGGTAACGAAGCCAACAAAGGCAGCAATATTTTAATTGAAGGTAGTGGTAACTATCTTAGTCGGACTTTTGCGGGTCAAAACGTCACCTTTGTGATGTTGGATGGGTCGGAACTGCGGGGAGTAACTGTGACCAACCCAGCTTCTCGCGGTAGTGGTATTTGGTCAGAATCAACAACTCCGACCATTGCCAATTGCACCTTCAAAAATTGTAAGCGTGAGGGAGTATTTGCCACTGGTGATGCGAACCCAGTAGTTCAGGGTAATGTATTTACAGAGAATGCAGCCAATGGAATTGCGATCGCTAAAAATTCCAAAGGTCAAATTCAAGATAACACCTGCATTAAAACAGGTTTTGGTATAGCGATTAGTGATACAGCCTCGCCCACACTATTAAATAACAAATTTACCGAAAATCGCTCCGGTATCGTTGTTTCTGGTAGCGCCCGCCCCGTATTACGTAACAATATTAGTGAAAATAATACCGATGATGGTCTAACTGTAATTGCTGCCGCCCTACCAGACTTAGGCAGTACTTCCAGTTCCGGTGGCAATATTTTCCGCAATAATGGTAAATTCGACTTACAAAATGCCAGTTCCAATAAACTAATTTCCGTTGGTAATCAAATTGACCCCAGCAAAGTCAGCGGTAATATCGAGTTTGCTAGTACTCCAATTCCCACACCAACACCAGTACCAACCCCTACCCCTACACCTATTCCCGTACCAACACCCACACCAGTACCAGTACCGACCCCTACGCCTACTCCTACTCCCATACCCACGCCCACACCAGTACCGACCCCCACACCCACACCAAAACCTACACCTGTACCCGTACCCTTACCAATACCAATACCAATACCAATACCGACACCCACCCCAGACCCAGAACCGGAAATAGAACCAGACCCAGAACCAACACCCACACCAACCCCTGTACCTGTACCAACGCCCACACCCACACCAAAACCTACACCTACGCCCACACCCGCACCTATCGACTTAACCGATATTGCTAATCATTGGGCAGCAGCCTTTATTCGAGAATTAGTCAGACAAGGCATAGTTAACGGTTTCCCAGACCGCACCTTTAGACCAAATGCAACCATGACCAGGGCGCAATATGCAGCATTAATTGTCAAAGCGTTTGCACCATCCTCAAAACGGGCAGCAACACAATTTAAAGATGTGGCAGCTAACTTCTGGGCAGCTAAAGTCATTCAGCAAGCCTATCAAGGTCAATTTCTTTCTGGTTTCCCAGATAATACATTCCGCCCTAACCAAAATATCCAGCGTGTGCAAGTTCTGGTTTCTCTCGTGAATGGGCTAGGGCTAGGTACAGCTAGTAATGTTGCCAACGCTATCAAAATTTTCGATGATCAAGCCAAAATTCCTGACTATGCCAAAGATGAGATAGCCAAAGCAATAGATAAAAGAATTATCGTCAATTATCCCAACTTGAAGCAACTCAACCCCACCCGCGATGCCACAAGGGCAGAGGTAGCGGTGATGGTTTATCAAGCTTTGGTCGATGCTGGACGTGTAGCAGCTATCGATTCGCAATATATTGTGAATGGTTAATTGAAAAACACAGGGGTGTAAGGTAAGAAAAGTATTGAGTTCTGAACAACTCTAATCCCTAGCCTCACATCCCTGTTCAATTTACGCAGTCTATAATGTTTTATGTCTGAACAAAAGCCTTTAAATCCTTGGGATTATAAACCTTGGTGGTGTCAACCTTGGTCTATAGTTTTGACATCTGTAATCTTGATTAGTGGTAGTTGGTTTTTATTTAAAATTATTTGGTTAACAATTTTTGTGTCAATTCCTGTACTCATTTGGATGGGCTTTTTTGTGTTTATTTGGCCAAAGTTGATGATTCGCAGTGGAATTTTAGAATCGTATCAAAAGGAAAATTTCTAAGAGTTGGTCTGTAGCAGGCGAAGCCGCTAAAGCGTCTACGCTAAAGTTAGTGTATATCTTTCAACTTAGCCTGATGTTCAATTAGTTCCAAAAACTGCGAAATCTGCTGAGTTGAGCGAATGTGATAGACATTTTTAGTGCTTTGAGCCTGCTTGGTGTACTCACGATATTTTGGGGTTAAATATTTATGACATAACCAAAGTGCGCGGTAGCTACTCAAGGAACTCTTGAAGATTGGACTATTTTGTGGCCAGCCTTCTGGCGGTTGAAAGTAACCTGTGATCAATCTTTTTGTGACCCACCAAAAATGCACATATAGCGGTAAATCAACATAAACCAGAGTATCCGCTTCATCCAAGCGTGGCCAGAGGGTTTCCATACTGCCAAAGCCATCAATAATCCATCGGTTAGTAGCTAAAATTTGCTGATGGGTGTGCTGATAATCTTCTTGAGAAACTTCAGCACCGCCTGGTTGAAATTTAATCTTGTCTAAGACGTGAAGTGGTAAACCAGTGATCTGGGATAATTTCTGGCTGAGAGTTGATTTACCACCGCCAGCATTACCAAATACTGCTACTTTTTTCATCTTCACTCTCCTTTGAGTGCTAATTTTCTGCTGGAGACTGTCATTGGTCATTTGTTCTTTGTTCTTTGTGAATACAAATGACCAATGACCAATTTAGTATTAGTCGCTGTTATCACCACTAGCGTTTTGAGAATTAGCTGATTCTGGTTTTTGGTATTTACCTGGATATTTATGTTGGAAATATGCTTCCAATACCTGTAAAACCATTGGGCCGCAGACTGTACCACCATGATCCCCGGAATTTTCCCCAAAGGCGACAACGGTAATTTCAGGGCGATCGCTTGGGGCATAAGCACCAAACCAAGTATGATTAGGCCGACCAACACCAGCCTCGGCTGTACCACTCTTACCAGAAGCAGGGGCAATTGTTGGCAGATTTAAGCGTTTTCCTGTCCCTTCTGTAATTACCTTCCGCAGTCCATCGCGGAGAACGTTAATAGTTGACTGCTTCATATTTAAAGACTCGCGCCAACTTTTTGCTTCTTCGTTATCTTTCAATAAATGGGGCTTGACACGATATCCTCCATTGGCGGGAACAGAAAACATAATCGCTGATTGCAGTGGTGTCACCTGCAAAGCACCTTGACCAATGGACATATTAATTGTGTCACCCACAGTCCAAGGTATCTTCCAAGCTTTTTGTTTCCAGTTTTCATCTGGAACCAAACCTCTCGTTTCTTCACTGGGGAACTCAATGCCAGTTTTTTGACCGAAACCGTACTTCTGCGCCCATGCAATTAAAGTCGGGCCACCAACACCTTTACCAACTTGATAAAAGAATGTATCACTACTCATAGCGATCGCCCTGGGAAATCCCAAAGGCCCAAATCCTGCATGGTTCCATTCACCAAAAGTTACACCACCAACAGTTAAGGAACCATAGGTTTGCAGCACTGTTCCAGGGGAAAACTTACCTGATTCCAAACCCGCCGTTGTGGTGACAATTTTGAACGTACTCGCAGGCGGAAAAGCACTTAAAGCGCGATTGACTAGAGGATGGTCTTTTCCTTGAACACTTTCCCAATCTTTCTCGGAGAGTTTTTGCTTAGAAAAAATATTCGGGTCGAAATCAGGATGAGACACCATTGCTAAAACTGCACCATTTCTGGGATCAATGGCGACAATTGCACCTTGATACTTACCTAAAGCTTTGTCTGCGGCTTTTTGCAGTTCCCAATCTATAGTTAAGTGTAAATCTTTGCCAGATTTAGCTTGTTTTTCACCCAAAATGCGGATTGGGCGACCTGCACCATCTACTTCCACTTGTTGACCACCCCATTCGCCGCGTAAGGTAGTCTCATAAGCCTTTTCTATGCCCATCTGACCAATCACATCACCCAGACGGTAGCCTTCTTTCTGCTTATCTTTTAACTGTTCAGGGGTCAATTCTCGTGTATAACCCAGTACATGGGCTAATTCTTGACCATGTGGATAGTAGCGTACTGCATCTGTGTTAATTTCCACATCTTTTAGTTCGCTTTCATACTCTTTTAACGCTGTAATTTGGGCTTCGCTGACATCACGCGCAATCCGAATCAAGGAAGCCGAGTTAGCGCCAGCTGCATCTAGTTTCTTTTCCATTTCTTCTTGGGAAATACCCAGAATTTTTGATAATCGTGGCGCGACTACCGACCAAGATGGTTTAGTGTGGGCCAGCGGCCACAAATATACAGAATGGGGATATCTGGTAGTGGCTAATAACTTGCCATTCCGGTCAAAAATATTACCGCGTTCTGGTTGTTTGAGAATGGTGCGAACGCGGTTAGATTCGGCACGTTTTCGCAGTTGAGATCCTTCGACGATTTGTAAATATGCTAATCGTGCTTCAATTCCAGCCAGAGTCAATAAAGTGAATCCAATTAAAAATATTGATTGAATACCGCGTCCAACAGTCCGTGTATCTTTTCTGCTGTTCGATAAGGGTGATGAAAATAACGCCATAAGACAAATAATTTTAGATTTTAGATTTGAGGTTGAATAATCTTTCTAGTCCGCACTCCCAACACTTGCTATAGGATGCCCAAAATTCACTCTTGATATTAAGCTTGTAACAATCACCAACGTATATTCCCGATCTGGGGTTTTTGGCGGATACAATAAACCAAAGTGTTTTTTAAGTCTGCTTAATAGGCTACATTCACGGAAACAATCAGGTTAAATCACAGCATTCTACTGAGGATTATGGCTCAATCTGTTGTGCAGAATCAGAGGGGGATTACGTCGTTTCAGCCACTAGATGTGGAACTGCGTAACGTGTTTAAGTTCTTCAAGCAAGAACCAGCCGTACATGGAATCGATTTGGATGTCCGCAAAGGGGAGTTTTTTAGTATTTTAGGCCCCTCTGGTTGTGGCAAGACAACAACATTACGTTTAATTGCTGGATTTGAAACTGCGGATGCGGGTAAGGTATTGATTCAAGGTCAAGCGATGACAAATGTTCCGCCTTATCGCCGCCCAGTCAATACTGTATTTCAAAGTTACGCGCTGTTCAATCACTTGAATGTTTGGGATAACATCGCCTTTGGACTGCAATTAAAAAAAACTCCGCAAATCTGAAATTGAAAATCGAGTGACAGAAGCTTTAAAACTCGTCAAAATGGAAAGTTTGCGATCGCGCTTTCCCAATCAACTTTCTGGTGGTCAACAGCAAAGGGTAGCATTAGCTAGGGCGTTAGTAAATCATCCGGCTGTAGTGCTGTTGGATGAGCCTTTAGCCGCGTTAGATTTAAAGCTGCGGAAAGAAATGCAAGTTGAGTTATCTAACTTACATCAAAAGTTAGGCTTAACCTTTATTTTAGTGACTCATGACCAAGAAGAAGCATTGTCTTTGAGCGATCGCATTGCGGTGATGAATCAAGGCAAAATTGAGCAAATTGGTACACCCAGCGAAATTTACGAACACCCCCAAACTGCTTTTGTGGCTGATTTTATTGGTGATACCAATTTATTTAGTGGGGAAATCGCCGCCGTCGAGGCTGAATGTATCCAAGTCGTCACAAAAACAGGCCTCAAAATTATCGTCACCCGCTATGAAGATACACCCATCGAATTATCTCAATCTGTAGTGGTGAGTGTGCGTCCCGAAAAAATTCAACTATCAATCTATCCACCCAATTTACCAACTAACTGCTTTGAAGGCAGACTAGTTAACGTCATGTATTTAGGAACTCATGTTACTTATGTGGTGGAATTAACCAATGGCATAAATATCAATGTTCTCCAACCCAATACCTTTGGTAATTTGCCAGACAGAGATACACCAATTTATGTTTTATGGGCTGAAAGTGATTGTTTGGCTATTAGTCAATAGTCAATGATCATTTGACATTTGTCATTGGTTATTTGTTGAAGGGCAATTCAGTAAATATCATGGAAAATTATCTTGCAATCTAAATATAGATTTGAACTAATGTCAACTATAACTGTTCTCACAGTGGTGAAGTACAGCAATATAAATTTAACCGCCGATTGAAGAGGATGAACGCAGATGGACGCAGATAAATAATTCTTATTAATGAATTAGCACATAAAGTTAAACTCATACTTAAAATCAATAGGCAATATTTCCCAGACATAGAACAAATGACAAATAAAAAATGACAAATAGAAGAAAATTCTTACAGAAATTAATAGCATTTTCCAGCTTATCCTTAACTGGTTGTGGTTGGAGATTAGCCAATGTGCGGGCGGCAACACAATCGAGTAAAAATGATAAATTGTACCTTTATACTTGGACACAATATGCAGATAAAAAATTAATCCAAACTTTTAGCACTCAAACTGGGTTGAAAGTGTTGGTGGATACTTATGATTCTAATGAAGTGATGTTAGCCAAAATCTTAGCCGGAGGTGGTGGTGCTTACAGTGTAATTTATCCATCTGACTATATGGTACAGAAGATGGTTGAAAAAAATCTCTTAATCGAATTAAATCACGATCGCCTCAATGGTTTAGATAATTTATTTCCGCAATTTAAAAACCCTAGTTACGACCCCAATAACCGCTACAGTTTACCATTTAATTGGGGAACAACAGGTTTAATTTATAATTCTGAAGTTCTGCCCAAAGCCCCAGTAGATTGGGAGTATCTCTGGCAAAATCAAGAGATACTCAATAAGCGAATGACCTTACTCAATGACGTACGTGAGGTAATGGGTGCAGTATTAAGAATGTTGGGTTATTCTTATAACTCAAAAGAGGAGGAAGAACTACAAAAAGCATATAACAAATTAAAGCAATTAAAACCAGCGATCGCTGCTTTCGATACTGATGCTTGGCAAAATCAAATGCTGGCGGGAGATTTAGTCTTAGCAATGTGTTACTCAGCCGATGCAATTCGCGTCATTCAAGAAAACCCTAAATTTAAATATGTTATTCCGCGCAGTGGTTCTTCTTTATGGACTGATACAATTGTCGTGCCGAAAAGCTCTCCTAATACTGATGGGGCTTATGCTTGGATTAACTTTATTTTGCAACCAGAAATTGCAGCCAGTATTAGCCAAAATTTGAATATTGCTACTCCGAATAGTGTAGGGTTTGAACAATTACCCCAAAAAATCAAAACTAATAAAAATTTATTCCCCGAAACCGCCATTTTAGAAAAATGCGAACGTATTACTCCTCTAGGTGACTTTGAGGAAGTTTATGAACGTTACTGGACTCAATTAACTAGTGCCTAACTGGAAAGATTACCCAATCTAAAATCTAAAATCCAAAATGGTATAAGCTTGTGTTTATCAAAAATTCTCCGCAAATCAATGAATCCGGCGATATTATCGACTTTAAAAAAGTACATCGCCCTACATTTAACTTTTTACAACCATTAATCTTACTAGCCCCGGCAGGTATTTGGTTATTATTATTACTAGTTCTGCCAGCAATCATCATTTTTCAACTTAGTTTAGTTCCCAATATTCGCCCAGGAGATTTAGTCAATCCTAGCGGATTAGAGAATTATTTGCGGATATTTGACCCGTTGTATTTGCAAGTTATTGTGCGATCGCTGTGGTTAGCATTAGGCACAACTATAATTTGTGTAATCTTCGGCTTTCCTGTGGCTTATTGGATAGCACAAATCGCCCCAAAACAATGGCGCAATTTACTATTATTAGCTTTTATCTTACCTTTGTGGACTTCTTCTTTACTGCGTTCTTATGCTTGGATTACAATTTTGCGTCCCACGGGTTTATTCAATAGTATTCTGAGTAATTTAGGTTTACCTACTTTAGAATTACTAAACCGCACTCCGGCTGTATTTATCGGTATGAGTTACAGCTTATTGCCTTACATGGTATTAATTTTGTATGCTTCTTTAGAAAAATTAGACAGGCGGTTACTAGAAGCTGCTGCTGATTTAGGTGCAAACCCAACACAGACTTTTTGGAAAGTCACAGTACCGCAAGTTTCCCCAGGAATTACGGCTGGTTCAATTTTAGTGTTTATTACAGGATTAGGAGACTTTGTTGACCCAGAACTCTTGGGTGGTGCTTCCAGTATGACTGCGGCGCGGTTAGTTTACAATCAATTTCTTGGTGTAACCCAAAATTGGGGTTTTGGTTCAGCATTGAGTATGGCATTAATTTTAGCAGTGAGTGTGGCGATCGCCTTTCTGATTAAATATGGTGAACCAACACCCAGCCGCTAAACTAAATTTAGAGACATCAACATAAATTTACAGAGCTATGAAGATTGCTCCAACTCAAGCTCTCACCTTAGCAGAATTTCTCAAGCTGCCAGAAACTAAGCCCAGCTTAGAATACATTAATGGCGAAATTGTTCCGAAATCAATGCCAAAAGGGAGACATAGCCGTTTACAAGGTAAATTATACAGTGCAGTTAATGACATTACTGAACCGCAAAAAAATTGCTTACGCATTTCCTGAATTAAGGTGTAGCTTTGGCGATCGCTCAATCGTACCAGATGTGGCAGTATTTATATGGAGCAGAATACCGTTAACTGTTGATGACGAAGTTCCAGATAACTTTGAACTAGCGCCAGACTGGACAATTGAGATTTTATCCCCAGAACAAAAACCAAACAAAGTAATTGGTAATATTCTGTATTGTTTAAAATTTGGTAGTCGTTTGGGGTGGTTTATTGACCCCGATGATTTAAGTATTTTAGTATTTTTACCAGAACAGCAACCAGAGTTATTTCAGGGAAATGATATTTTGCCAATGTTACCTGAAATTTCACTAGTATTAACTGTTAATCAAGTTTTTAGTTGGTTAAAAATGGGCAATTAGATTTTACAAGACAGAGGAAACAGTACTGGGTTTAGACGAGGATTTAAACAGTTAACTCCATTAACAAATTATTCGACCCACTTGTTTGTTGAATTAAAGATGAAATAGTAGACAAAAATTCCTGCTCTAGATAAGGCTTAGTTAAGTAAGCTCTTGCGCCAAGTTCTTTTGCTAGCTGACGATGTTTATCAGCACTACGAGAAGATAAAATGACTACAGGAATTTTAGCAAGATTGGGAATTTGCTGAACGTTAGTTAATAACTCAAATCCATTCATTCGCGGCATTTCTAAATCAGAAATAATCACTTGAATGTCGGGATATTTTTGTAGCTGTTCGAGAGCCTCCACACCATTTTGTGCTTGAATTACTTGATAGCCATCTCTTTGTAGAGTTAACGAGAGAGTTTGGCGCAAACTAATAGCATCATCAACAATCAACACTACTTTGGGTGCTGGAAAATTAGCTTCTATCTGCTGAGATAATGGTCTGGCTGGAGAATTTGCAGGAGTCGAGATAGATAAGTCTTCGGCTATTGGTAAAGCCGATTCAGCAGCAGGAATTATTGGTAGGGGTACAAGTTCTGGTGTTGCTGGTAGATTAATAGAGTCTAATAAGAGAGCGCCATCAATCACTAAAATGAGATTACCATTGGCAGAAGTACTACAACCATAAACGTATTTTGGTGGTGCGATCGCATTTCCTAATGGTCTAATTACTAATTCTTGTTCGCCAATTATTTGGTCAACTTCTAAGGCAAAAATACCTTGATGAGTTTTGAGGATTAATATAGGATTATTCATCAATTTTGTGTCAAGAGTAGTTGCTGGATTATTGAGGCTATTACTCTTCACAACAGAGCAGTTATAAGACATTAGCTCTGAAAGTTGATGTAAACCAATTAAAGTTTCGTTCTGCTCTGTATGCCAATATAAAACTTTTTTCCCTTCAAATTCCTTAATTTGTTGCGGAGCCGGAATGATAATTTTTTCTACGCTGTCTAACAATAGCGCATAAACCACGCCTCCCGCTTGTACCAGCATCAATTTATCAGTAGTCATAGAAAAAGGTATTTTAAGTGTGAATTTTGTCCCTTGTTGGGGTAAAGTTTGCACCGCAATTGAACCATGAAGAGCTTCGATTTGAGAACGTACGATATCCAAACCTATACCACGTCCTGAAATATTACTCACCTGTTCAGCGGTTGATAATCCCGGTGCAAACATCGAATTTAATAATTCTGATTCACTGTTACCAGAAATATCTAATTTCATCTCAATTGCTTTTTGATGAATTTTTTCTAAATTCAATCCTTGTCCATCATCTTGAACTTCAATAATAGTTTGGCTACTTTGATGATATGCCCGAATTGTAATTAAACCTTCTTCTGGTTTACCACGTTCTTGACGTATTTGTGGAGATTCAATTCCGTGATCAAAAGCATTACGTACTAAATGTAATAGTGGCTCATACAATTTCTCGGCGATCGCTTTATCTACCAATACATCTGTGCCTATAAGTTGTAACTCTACATTTTTATAATAAATACTGCCTAATTTTTTCACCATCGGGGGGAAACGATGCAAAATATCACCCAAAGGTAACATTCTTGCTTCTACCAAGTTATCAATAATCGTAAAAACTAAATTTTGTTGTTTATCAGTTGTTTGATTTGCTTGTTTGACAGTTAAATCTAGCGATTCTGTGGTTTCTTGTAATTGCAGAGTTTCTTCGATAGCTGTGTGGAGTGCTAAATTAAATTCTGTGTACACATCCATTTCCAGCGAGTCAAATTTAACTGCGGCAAAATTCTGCGATAACTGAGGTGTAACAGTAGGTAAATTTAGTGGTACATCTCTTAACTGATGTAATATTATTTGATGTCTATTAATCTGCTGTAATAACTTATCAATCAATTCTTGAATCTGTTCATCATAAAGATTGCGCTTTTTGTGATAAATGAGCAGTTCTCCCGCTAGATAATTAAGGTTCCTCAATCCTTCAACATCAACACGGACAAATTTCTGACTTTTGACAACTGGCGAGCTTTTATCTTCTAACTGCTCACGAATATTACTGACTACTTCGGTAACAGCCTCTACACTCGGCTGCTCTAGAACAGGATCATCGATAATTACTGCTGGCTCACTTGAAGTTTCTCCTCCCCAAATTGATTCTAAAAGATGCTCAGTCTCAGTCTCTAAGGGGTTGGCGTTTTCATTTGCAACTACAATATTTTGGAATTGGGGATGCTCTAACCAGTTTTTTTCTTGACTGTTTACAGGGGGATAATTTTTATATTCTTTAGCTAATGTGATAATTTGTTTTTGTAAGTACCGAGTTAACAAAATATAACTATCACCTTTATCGTTACCATACTCAAATTGAGCAATTGCCAGCAGTACAATTAAAATCATGCCATGACGATAAAGGCAAAGACTATAACTATCATCGGGATTCTGCACGAAAGCTAAAAATTCTTTTAACCAAGTTTCAATATAATTTATTTGCTGCTCTGTATCAAATTTAGGAATTAATAAAGATAAATTTAATTTTGCTGGCTGTATTTGTTGCTGCTGCTGAAACCAACTTAAAATAGATTGCACTAACTTGAGGTAAAACTTAGCTGTTGTTGGTTGAATTTGTTCGTGCTTATGGTTGCCTGATGTAGTTAAAAATTGGTAGAATTCTGCCGCAGTTTGTAGTAAGTTGTCAGTTGTTGAATTATCTGGAACCTCTGGCAATAACTGTTCTGACTCGATGACTGGTATAAGGTTTTGCCAAGCTGGAGAAAGTAGATTAGTGCAAGTGCGATCGCCTGCGAATACTGCTGTTTGGATTGTTTGTAAATCTTGCAGCATCAGTTCAGCAATTTCCATCGCTTGCGAAGGATCAGCTTGTAGCGCCGCCAAGATTTTTTGCGCGAGTTCTTCTAATCCTCGTAAATCTAAAGATTCAGCCAAGCCTAGAAATACTTCTGCTTGAGAAGTTATAAAATCTCTAAATTCCGATTTTTCTGGAGGATTATTAATAATCTCAGTAATATTGTCAATGCGTTGTTGAACTCCAACTTCAAAAATTGACTTGACAACATCAAAGCCTAATTCTTGTGAAGTGGGAATATAATTATCTGTGCCGAAATCATCGCCAAGTCTAGCTTGCAATTGGGTAAAAATATTAGTGGCTCGTTCAATCACTTCTTGCACATTAGCAGCACTACTGGTTAATGTTGTGGTTAAAGCGAGACGCAAACATTCATAAGCTTTCAGCAAAAGTGTATGTAAATCATTATCAATAACTATATCTGGATTATATAAAGCTTTAAATACATCTTCTAGGGAATGGGCAATAGTTTGAATTGCCTCTAGTCCCACAGTAGCAGCACCACCCTTGAGGGTATGAGTCGCTCGCATTAAAGTATGAACTTTATTTTTTCGCTTATCTTCTTCCTCCGTTAAACTTAAAAGTTCTTGTTCAATTGTTTGTAATAACTCTGGGGCTTCTGCTAGGAAATAAACATAACCTTGTTCACGAATTTCAGCATCTGTAATCATAGTGGGGCAATTGGGAGTAGTGTGTTGGGAGTTAGGAATTGGGAATAGTGAATTGGGAGTGGTGAGTTAAAAAAAATTGTCTTTCCTACTCCCTACTCCCTTTAAATTAATTAACTTTGAATTGACTAGCAGTTGTTAATAGTTCTTGTGCCATTCCTGATAAATCGTGGAGAATAGCAGCAATTTCTTGAGATTCACCAAAGGTTTTATTGGCGATTCCTGCCACATCTTGCATTGAATTAGTCACAGTTTCAGATTGACCCATTTGAGTTTGAGTAGCTGCGGTAATCTGTTGAATTAATTGACTAATTTCTGCGGTTGCTAAAACAATGGCATTTAAGTTTTGCCGGGTTTCGCTAACTAAATTTGTGCCTTCAACGACTTGCTGAATACCTGTTTCCATTGCTAGTGCAACTTCGCCAGTTTCGGCTTGAATTTCTTGCACTAATTTTTCAATTTCAATTGTGGCTGCTGCTGATTGACGAGATAAAGAACGCACTTCATCAGCTACGACTGCGAAGCCTTTACCATACTCACCCGCGCGGGTTGCTTCAATGGCGGCATTCAGGGCTAGAACGTTGGTTTGGGTAGCAAAATTGCTAATCAAATTGACTACTTTCGAGATTTTTTGCGAAGATTCACTGAGGCGTTTAATTTTCTTACTAGTTTGGGCAACGGTTTCTCGAATGCCTTCAATAGCTTTGACAGTCAAGTTCATGGCAATATCACCAGACTCTACTGTTTGGTTGGCTTTTTGGACTGCTACTTGCACTAATTCGGCATTAGCCACCACAGCTTGCGTAGAGTCTAGCATTTGTTGAATATCACCCAAAGCCGAGGCAATATCTTCAGACTGTTGTTGGGCTAAATTATTCAGCCCTGCCAGCGAAGCGTTACTAGTAGCCGAAGTCTGTGCTACTTGCTGGGCTGCGGCTTGTACTTGAATGACGATTTGTCGTAATGCTTGCAGAGTATTATTGTAAGCATCGGCGATGGTGCCGAGTTCATCTTCTGTGATGGGGGCGCGGACTGTTAAATCACCATTTAAAGCCGGACGCAGCGCCATCAAAAGTTGAATAGAACGTTGTTGGAGTAATTCTTTGGCTGCTTTTTCTCGTTCGGCGGCTTCTGCTAGTTGTGCTGACTGTGTTTGTAGTTGTTGCAGAGATTCAGTTTGTTGCAGTGCTAATCCCAATTGATCACCAATCCGGGCTAACAAGCTAACTTGCGATTCTTCCCAATCACGGGTGCATGAATTTTGATAGGCTGCCAATAAACCCCACAATTTTTCCCCAAAAAATATCGGCACAATTACATAAGCCTTGGCTTCAAATTGCTCTAAAATTTCAATGTGGCAAGGGGAATGTCCGACTTGATAAATGTCATGAACAACAAAGCTTTCGCCTTTGGCATATCTTCCGCCTTGGGTTTCTTGGAGGTGGGTATCTTCCCAAACAGTTTTGATATCTATGCCGACAAGTTTGACCCAATTATGACCAACTGACTCAGCAATAAACTCACCACTCCAATCAGGAGAGAAGCGATACACAGCCATGCGATCGCATCGTAATAATTGCCGGACTTCTTGAGTTGTAACTTTGAAGATTTCATCTAAATCTACACATTGTCTAATGCGGTTTACTATCTTAGTAAAGGCTTTTTCTTGTTCCGCAATCTGAGTTAACTTTTCAGTTTTCACTCGCACTTCTGCGAGATAGTCTATTTGTGATTTCGCAATACTAAATTGCAAGGCTATCTGATTTAAAAAGTTAACTTCCCAAGGTTGCCATTCCCGACTGCCAGAGTTTTGATAAGCAGCCAATAAGCCCCATAATTGTTCACCAAAAAATATAGGAACAATAATATAAGCTTTGGCTTCAAATTGTTCTAAAATTTCAATGTGGCAAGGAGCTAACCCAATTTTGTAAATATCATTAACTACAAAATGTTCTCCTCTAGCATATCGTCCGCCTTGAGTTTCTTGCAGATAAGTATCATCCAAGACGGTTTTGATATTTGGCCCTACCAATTTTACCCAATTGCTACCGACTGACTCAGCAATAAACTCACCACCCCAGTCAGAATTAAACCGATAAACAGCCACGCGATCGCATTTTAATGAAAGTCGCACTTCTTGGGTAGTTGTTCTAAAAACACTTTCCACATCGGGAGACTGGCGGATGCGGTTGACGATTTTAGTTAAGATTTTTTCTTGTTCCGCAATCTGCACTAATTGTTGAGATTGCACTTGCATTTGTGCAAGATACTCTGCATGGGCAATGGCTACACCAAATTGCAAACCAATTTGTTCTAAAAAGCTGACTTCCCACTCGTGCCAATCACGGGTACCAGAATTTTGATAAGCTGCTAATAAACCCCACAATTTTTCCCCAGCAAATACAGGGACAATCACATAAGCTTTGACTTCAAATTGCTCTAAAATTTCGATATGGCACTGAAAATGACCTACTTTATAAATGTCATTTACGACAAAGCTTTCGTGATCGCGGTAACGGCCGCCTTGGGTTTCTTGTAGATGAGTATCTTCCCAAACTGTGTTAATACCTGGCCCGACAAGCTTAACCCAACCATGACCAACTGATTCAGCAACAAATTCACCACTCCAATTATCATAAAAGCGATACACCGCCACGCGATCGCAACGTAATAATTGTCTGATTTCTTGAGTAGTGGCTTGAAATATCTTGTCAATGTCAGAGACTCGAATAATCTTCTCAATCACTTTGGCGACAGATTTTTTCGCTTGGGTTCGCAGGTCTAATTCTCTTTGAAATTCAAAACTCTGGAATTTGTAAGCTAATTCTGTGGTAACTTGAGACAGAAATGTAATTTCTGTTTCTTGCCATTGTCTAGCTTGAGTGCAAGTATTAACTGCCAATAATCCCCAAACTTTACCGCCTACCAAAATTGGTAAACTTAAACTTGCTTTGATTTGAAATTTTTCTAGTAATTGTTTTTGATAAGGTGTAACTTGAATTTGCTCGACATCTTCAATCGCTACAGCTTCTAAATAATCTTGATTGTTATACAAACCAAATAACATTCCGGGAAGGCTTTCACCTAATGTTGGTGTCCAGCCTAGGGTTCTGGATTCAGCCAAAACAATCCCAGAATCTATAGATGTAAATTGATAAATTAAGGCGCGATCGCAATTAATTTTTTTCTCTAATTTGAGCTACACTGAGTTTCAGTAATGTATCTACATCTCTAGCTTGACGCATAACATTACTAATAGCTTGTAATTGCTGCCTCCAGAGTTTAAAATCTTGAGCAATATGATAATTATTGGTAGTCAGATTATTAACAGCTTGATTTTCTCTTGCTTCAACTTCAGGAAACACTTCTTCATTATCTTTACTATTGTGATACGCAATTGTCATTTCAAAATCCCTCATTTTGATGATTAAATAACAAATTTCATTTGCAACAAATATTAAAATATTGAGTTTAATGCTGGCTCGTCCACATAGGAGATTTCATAATTGCGGCTGCATCTAGGTTGAATACCATTTCCTCCAAGGTATTGATAAAGTAACCTTGGGTGAAAGCCGAAACTTTGGGAGAAAAAACATCAGCCCCAGGTAACTTTATTTGTTCAGTATCTACCCATTCAATATCCATCAAGTTTCTAACTAAAAACCCCATATTTTTGCCATCAATTTCTAAAATCACTGCCATCATTTTAGAGAGGAAATTCACTCCTTGTAAAAGTGATGGATAACCAAGCATCTCCTCTAAATCAACTAACCAAAGCATTTCACCCCGCCAGTTGTATATACCTAAAATACAACTAGGCATTTGAGGCACACCACATATATCTGCCAAAGATACTTGTAAAACTTCAGTAATATGTTGCAATGAGATGACTGCTTTATCGTTGTTACCTAGGGTAAATCCTAAAAATTTTTGCTGGCTTTCCAACGTCAACTCATCCTTTAACAAGTTATTTTTAAGTTATCAATCTATTAGTCAACTGTTTTAACTAATAGATTAAATGACATATTTAAGCAATTTTATTGTACGACTTGCTTCAGTGTTTTTACCAATTCTTCTTTGTCGATTGGCTTAGATAAATAAGCTTCTGCACCTAACATATTGCCCCACATTTTATCCACATCACTATTTTTCGTTGAACAAAAAACCACAGGTATTTTACTAGTCGCCGGATTCGATTTTAGTTCTCGACAAATTTCAAATCCACTTTTCCCTGGCAAAATTACATCTAGAAAAATCACATCTGGCGTTTTCCCATCTATCTTGGCTTGGGCTTCTTCACTACTTTTGGCACTAATTACGGAATAGCCGGCTTGTTGCAAGTAACGGCTGAGTATTTCCATATCTGTCAAACCATCTTCAACAATTAACGCAGTATTCATAAAAGTTTCCTACTCGATTCACTTACAAATAGAGACAAAAAATCTCAATATTCATCTATAGATGAATATGAGTTCTTCATCGAAACATAATTCAGGAGTTAGCAGCCAGAATTCAAAAAGAATTCTGTGCTACTAGTGGATAAACAAACAGTTTTAAAAACTAACCAAATCTACTACTTACCGATATTCAATCAGTCATAGGTCTGAATCTCCGAGACCCTTCGACAAGCTCAGGAAATCGCTGGGCATCGCTCCTGAATGCTGACTTCTGAATTCTGCTTCAATGATTTAATTTTGGTTGATTATTTTTGTAAATGTTAGAGAAAAAACACTTACATTTTGAATTTTCCTGCAAAAATATCCGGAAGCAAAATGTTACAATTTATCAAGTTGCAGAAAAATAGCAATCAATAAACACACTAGAATAATCTGGATAACTATTTTAGGAATATCCAGTCTAACTAGTTATTAGTAAATTTGAACAGAGTCAGTATTTCGGCTTGATGACTAATGTCCTAAAGACATTTCTAAGTTAGAGTTACTCTGCGATTTAGGCGGTGTCACGTTTGCAGGTTTCTGAACTTGCAAATATTTGCGAATTACACTCATAACTTTATCCGCAGCTACAGGTTTAGTCAGAAAATCTGTAGAACCAACTACTTTAGCGCGGACTCTATCTAATAAACCATCATTACCAGTTAAGATGATTACGGGTGTATTAGCAAAAGCAGATACGCGTCGCAACTGAGTACAGATTTCGTAGCCACTAGCAACTGGCATAATTAAATCTAAAAAAATCAAATCTGGTTTATGTTGAATTAAGGTCGGGAGTGCTTGGATTGGGTCTTGAATTTTGATGAATCTTAACCCATTAGCGGTAACAATCTCCTCTAGAATTTTACAGACTTGAGGACTATCATCTACACAAGCAACCAATGGTATATGAGAGTTTTTTGGTTGCATAGAAGTAGAGTTATTTTCACCTTCAGTAGATAACAAAGGTAGGTCTGGTACTTCTATTAATTCAACAATGCCTTTGAGAATGTAGGGAAGCAATGAGCGAGTTACAGGTAAAACATTCTGCTTCATTTTTGCAGCTAAATCTCGCAGTGTCTGTTTACCATTCATCAAAGTGACAAAGTTATTGTAAACAGATGGACTTACCTGTTGTTGGAGTTGTTCTGGTCTCCGTAGAATCGGTGCTAAGTCAGGCGAAAAGTTTGCCAAGCCAGCTTCTGACCAACTTTTCCATGAGTCTTGCATCTGTTTGACAGACAAATCTGCACTCGTGAAACTCATTGGTGTTTCTAAAATAGTATCCTGGTTGCGATCGCAACTGAAAGCCACAAAATCTGTGTGCTGGGCTAAGTCAAATAACAATTCCGTAATTGTATTTTCGACAATTGCTTGAATTTGTTCTCTATGAATTTTCTGCCTTTTGTATAAAATTTCTAACAGGCGATAATCCCAGTAATAAACGGCAAAATCTTGCTGACGAAACTGAATTTTCTCCACATCTATTTGCGGACAATATTGTGCCATATATCTGCGCCAACGTCGAAAAGGATGAGTTCCCCCTGCGGCCCAAACTATCCGACCTAGCCGATAATAAAAAGACCAGTGATGTCCTTTAGCACTTTTGATGTTTAACTGACCGTTGTATTGTAGCTGAGTACAAGTTCTAAATTCATGAATGATGTTGTTTGATACCATTAGTTCCGGGTGTGTCATACCGTTTTTATATAATGCAAAAGTCAGCTTGCCCAAATCCACATTAGCTATATAGCTCTTGCCAAGAATCTAAAAGCTGGCGAAATAAATTTTGCAACCTTCTTTTTTTATATGGCTATTTTATGGACATTGATATATAGCCTTCCTTAAGTAAGATTGAACAGAGTCAGAAAATAGCAATAGGAAATGTTGTATTAGTAGCAAACCTATCTAATACAAACTTTTCGTTAATGGTTACCCAACTAAACTTATTTTTTATTTAAAAGTGGAATGGCTATATAACACTAAAATCTCATTAACATTATCTTAAGCAACTTTAATGGCAGAAATAACCGTGTAAATCCTGATTTTAAAACCGTTAAGTCTTTTAGAGATTTTCAAGATAATATTTTTATTTGTTAAGTATTGCAAAGATATATGTGTTACCTTTCTTAAAACATTGATTAACTAGTAAATATTGATGTTTACAAACAAGCTATAAAAGAAATATATGGAAATATATGAATTTTATAGTGTTAGTGCTATAAACTGACTGCTTGATTGGATAAGTTGCCGAAAATAAGAATAAAAAACTGTCTCTTTTATCTACTGTAGCTACTAATGCTCCACAGGAAGAGACAGTTAAAATTTAGCCCCAATAATCACTTAATCTTGAAATACCATGATATTACCAGAATAACAGGCGACCCAAACTTCTCTAGTTTGTGGGTCATAGGTAACGCCAATTGGGTTAGCACCAACATTCACTTTTTGTATAACTTTCAGATCATTAGTCCGAATTTTACTAACTGTGTTGTCACTGTAATTAACAACATAAAGTCTTTGTCCATCCTCTGATAAAACCATGCTACGTGGTGCGTTACCTGTAGAGACTTTATTAACTAACTTGCCTTGTGGTAATTGAATTTTGGCTATTTTTCCTTCTCCATTCAAAGAAGCATAGAGATATTTACCAGTGGGATCTATATTTAAATGTCGTGGCGCATTACCAATATTTTTCAACCATTTGACTGAGAAGTTATTGAGGTCAACTTTGGCAATATCATAAGAACCCATAACCGCAACATAAGCTTGATTATTGGCTGCATCAATTGCTATACCACGGGGATAAGGGCCAAGGGGAATTCTTTTAATTTCCTTATTTTTAGCAGTATCGACAACACTTAAATCCCAAGAACACCAGTTACTAACTAGTACTAAACCTTCATCATTAGCTGTTGCCACAAATTTTGGTACTGAACCAACTTGAACCACATGATCAATTTCTAAAGAATCAGTGTTAATGCGATACAAAAAACTCTTGTCTGTTTTCTGCTGAGGACTACATTTATCACTACCTGGATTGTTAAATCCTGGCCCATACATTTGGTAGTTAGAAATCCAGGCGTACTTACCATCTTGGGAAAAACTAGCTTCAACAGGTGCGCCGCGATAATTACCTTTGAATTTGGAGTAACCAAATTTTGATAAATCAACTTTATCGGGGATTACCTTAACTAATTTATGCTCCCGATTGTAAACAGTGATGGTATGGTTGTACATCATGTTTTGGGCAAAAAATAACCCATTGCCTGAATGTACGACAGATTTTGGCGAAATCTTACCAGAAATAGTTTTTTTGAGCGTCATTTTATGAGAATGACTGGATGAATTTTTTGGAATATTATCTTTAGTTTCTAATTGCCAAGGTTGAGCGAAATCATATTCTGACACAGCAGCTGCTAATACTTTTTCGTCGTTTGGTTGTTCTAGTTGTAGTGGCTGATTTATGGGTTGAGTTGGTTCGGTGGCAAATTTGATGGAGTTAGTTTTTGGTGCGGGGGGAGTTGGTTTTTTGATGGGAGTTTTGAGTTCTTTCGATTTATTTGGAACTACAGAGTTTTGACCTGTAGGTGTAGGTGATTTGATCGATTGCGATTTCATGGCTGCTAATGTTTTCGGCCCAACAATTCCATCAGCAATGAGTCCATGTTCTTTTTGAAATTTCAGTACAGCTGCTTCTGTGGCTGCATCAAAAGACCCGGTAATTGATTGTTTGAGATATCCAGATGCTTGCAGTTTTTGTTGAATAGATTTTACCTCTGCACTAATATCACCTCTGCGTAACATAGAAGTATTAGGCCGCAACTTTGGTGAATTGACTACAGCAGGTGTGGTAGGCTGGGGCGGTGTAATTGTTTTGATACTTGCACCAGATTCTAGTACTGTTAACGTCCGATGGTCAACAATTCCATTACTAACAAGTCCATGCGCTTTCTGAAATTGTATGACAGCTGCTTCTGTCGCAGCGTTAAAATCTCCGGTGATTGGTTGGTCAAAATATCCTGCTGCTTCTAATTTCCGCTGAATTGCCATCACTTCATAACTCAGATCACCTCTTTGTAAAATTACCTGAGAGCTTACCTGAGAACTAGGGGGTGATGATTTTCTTTGAGTAGTTTTAGTGACAGCAGGCTTAGGTTTAACCACAGCTGGAGTAGCTATTCCCAAATCAGCTTCTAGTACAGCTAATGTTTGAGAACCAACGACTCCATCAGCTTTTAAGCCGTGAGCTTTTTGAAATTTGATGACAGCAGCTTCTGTTACAGGGCCAAAATATCCAGTTACAGCTTGTTTAAAATATCCCGCTGCTTGCAGTTTTTGTTGTAGTGATGCTACTTGTGAATTTTTTTTCGCCTTTTTTTTAATGCTTGCGCTGGGTTACTCCAACCCAAAGAACTCAGACCAAAAGCACAAGAGAGAAACAGCATGAACGCTCCACGCTTTTCTGGTACCCAGTTGAGTTCTGGATAGCACAAGTCAGAATCCGCGAGATTTGCCAATTCTGAATTTGCAGAGGTTTCGTAGCTTTCAGCTAAATGCAGATAAGCAAGTGTATCCATAGTTAGAGAATACCAAGATTAAGTAAAATTTAAGACATTTTGTCGCCAGCGTAAATTGATCAATTTTTAAGATGCTCAGAGCCTATTGAAATTTACTTACAATCCAGTATCATATAACACTTTTAATAACTCCGCTAATTCTAACTTACGCAAGATGTAAGTTTGAGTGATGGTTGTTTGTTTACGTTGACCTCAAGGCCGCTAAACTCTGGGTCATACCATTTGGGATGGGGGACGGTTAAATAGTTGATTGGTAAGCTTTTCAGCTATCCATACTATCGCCATCGTTGTTTCAATTGGTGCTATGAGTAGCAGACCTATGATGTTACTAAGAACTTAACACTTTATACTGAGAAACGCTATAAAAAATGACTATAAATTTTTACACGATTACAGCTATTGTTAGCTACAGGTTTTAATTTAGCTTAGGAGTACTAAAATATACTGGAGAACTTATACGCTGTGATAAGTACACATTTGGTACAGAACGCAATTCTATTGTTTTTAAATTTGCTTTGTTAAAAATAAACTATGCTTTAACACGCTTTGTTTTTACATGGTCAGATGGCGATCGCACTCACACTAAGTCATATATTTTACTAACAACCTCTAACGATTATGCTGCAAAATTTGGTGCTTCGTAACTCTTTAGGTATTAGTCTGGGTGCAATAGCTGGCGCACTTTCACGCTATTATCTGGGGTTATGGTTCACTCAGCTTTTTGGACAAGCATTTCCATACAGCACACTAATAATTAATGTCAGTGGATGTTTTTTGATGGGTTTGTTTACGATGTTGGTGTTAGGGAGATTAATTGTAATTAGTCCTGAAATTCGGCTAGTAGTCACCACTGGTTTTTTAGGGGCTTATACTACTTTTTCTACTTATGAATTAGATGTAGTAAAATTGCTAGAAAAGCAGAGTTTAGAAATGAGTTTAATTTACTGGCTCATTAGTCCTGTATTATCACTGCTAGGTCTTTTATTAGGAAATAAGATAGCTGAATTTATGCAGGGGAAGAAAGAATTATAGCTTGACCAATCAATTCATAGAATTTTTGCGAATAAAATTCCCAATTCTATACTGATAAACCCTAAAATTGGAGTTCCAGACCAGTAAAGTAATGCAGCTTGATAATTTTTCGTGCGTAAGAGGTTAGAGGTGTCGAGAGCATAAGTTGAAAATGTTGTATAAGAGCCTAAAAATCCGACTGCGATTAACAAAGATACTGTAGAAGAAATCGCAAACTTGGATACAAGGGTAGCAAAAAAGCCCATCAAAAAAGCACCTGACACATTAATAAACAAGGTGCCATAGGGAAAGGTTAGCCCAAACCAGCGCCCAAATAATATGGTGAGGTAATAGCGACTAAGCGCACCTGGGACGGCTCCTAAACTAATTGCTAGAGGGACATCAATAATCAAGTTCATGTATTGAATGGAATAGTTGGAAAATACGCCGCAATGCAGAAGTCAGTTTTTTTATATTTACAGTAATAGACTCGACTGATATTGTTGAAACATATAAAATTTTTTTAGGTAATTTGTATCAATCTGAAACACTTAATCTCAGATAGGGATACTATTAAAGTATAAGAAAAATGTGATCATCAAGTGAAAAATGTTCATCACTAGCATTAAGTTTTATTGCTGTGAGCATTGATCACACAAACAGCAAGATAGCTAGTTAAGTTGAATATGTGGGGAGAGGAAGAGATATTTTGAGATGCTGTGGCGAGCATTAATTTCCAGATATCTCTATTAATTTAATCAATCAAACTGTATGAAAGTAAGTTTTCGCTGAACTAGCAATTTGCACTTTTCACCCTCTCGGCAAAGTGGGGTGAAGACAATGGCAGGTTTTTCTTTTTTGTCAGCTAGATGTCCCTCTCCACGGGAGCTTGAGATTATGACAAGTAAATTCCGCGATCGCAGTGATGCAGGCAAGATGTTAGCAAAAAAACTAACAGGGTATACTAACTATCCAGATTTGTTAGTGTTGGGTTTGCCCCGTGGTGGTGTACCTGTAGCTTATGAAATCGCTACTAGCCTGAATGCACCACTAGATATATGTTTAGTCAGAAAGCTGGGTGTACCTAGTCATGAAGAACTAGCGATGGGTGCGATCGCTGCTGGTGGTGTGCGGGTGTTAAATTATGATGTCATCAATAATTTGGGTATTGATGGTAGCACAATTGACAAAGTTGCAACTCAAGAATTGTGGGAATTACAACGACGCGATCGCGCTTATCGAGGCGAACGTCCCCTCCCAGAAATCAAAAATCGGACTGTAATTTTAGTAGATGATGGTATTGCTACAGGTTCAACCATGCTTGCGGCGATCGCCATAGTTAAACAACAGCAACCCCAACAGCTAATTGTAGCTGTACCAATTGCTGCACCAACAACTTGCGAACAGTTACAAGCAGAAGTTGATGAAATAGTTTGTTTAGTGATGCCAGAGTCATTGTATGCGATCGGTCTGTGGTATGAAGACTTTTCGCAAACAACCGATGCAGAAGTACGGCATTTACTAGCCAAACCGTCAGTAATTAACAATGCAGATAAAACTTACGCCTAAAAACGCAAAATCAAAGGCTCAATCTACTTTTATTAATCATCAGGGTCAAGTTATGAATACTACATTACTACTCAACGTTGAAGAACAAATAGTCATTGTGGAACTCGCAAACATCAGGCTCAAAGGTGAATTGGTTATACCTGCTAATGCCGAAGGCCTGGTATTGTTTGCACATGGTAGTGCCAGTAGTCGCTACAGTACTCGCAACCATTATCTCGCCCATGTACTACGTCAGGAAGCAAAACTAGCAACTTTGTTAATAGACTTACTTACCAAAGAAGAAGAAGCCATAGACCAACGTACCAAACATTTTCGCCGTGATATTAGCTTTCTCAGCAACCGCTTATTGGCTGTTACCGACTGGTTGTTAGCAAATCCCTGCACTCGTCATCTCAAGCTTGGCTATTTTGGTGCAGATACAGGTGCGAGTGCTGCATTATTAGCTGCGGCTACACGTCCAATGGCTGTGCAAGCTGTTGTTTCTCGTAGTGGACAAACTGATTTAGTCAGTGAAGCCCTAGCTTGTGTGCAAGCCCCGACTTTGTTAATTGTTGGCGGTAATGACTTACCCATCATTGCTATGAATGAAGATGCACTGGCAAATATTCCCGCATTCAACAAACAACTAGAGATGATTTCTGGCGCAACTCATCAGTTTGGTGAACCGGGAACTTTAGAAGAAGTAGCACGATTGGCAAGTCGATGGTTTAAACACTATCTCAAAGCATCTGATTCAGACGCAAGAGATTTACAAAGTATGTTGCTGAATTAACAGTTATCAGTTATCAGTTAAATTCCTGCTGAAACACTACACCAAACTGAACTGTATTGAATGATATGCTTCTTCATATCGATTTGGTAAGCAGTTTCACAAAATTAAATTCATTTATGGAAGAGGGGAACGGGGAACAGCAAGAGAATGTGTGTAATTAATTCTGTATGATTACTTATTACATCAATGATGTAATGCTTCACGTTGTTAATGCAATGCTTGACATTGTTCATGCGATGCTTTACATCATTAATGCCATACTTCACATTTTTAATGTGATCTAACACATTGTTAATGTGATGCTTTGCATTGTTAATGTGATGCTTCGCATTATTAATGTAGAGATATCTTGCCTGTCTGAACAGCACAACAAGCAAGATACCCAACCGAGAAAGCTATGAACAAGTAAGAATATCAGGTGTTACTAGTTAACTGTGGTTATGCACAGACTTTTTCCACATTCGGAAGTTGTTTAACTGCATCCCACCAAACTTGCAGTTTGGGAGTTTGAGCAGTAATTGTCTCATACTCTGGAGTCTGAGAAAGATAGATAAAAACAGGAATGAGGTAAAAATCGGCAATAGTTAGCTGGCTACCGAGTAGATAGAGGCTACCAACAGTTATCGACTCAATTGCTTGTATTGCTTTTTGTGCAGGTGCGATCGCATTTTGTATTTGCTCCTTATCTGGCTTGCCACCGCGAATTGGTACAATCAGACGTTGAATGACAATTTTACTGATCGCAGCAGGATAAAAATAGTTGTCAATAATTGTGATAATCTGGCGCATCCGCGCCTGAAGCATCGGTTCTGATGGGCTGAACTGATTATTGGCAAAGACTGTATTCAGGTAGTCAGTAATTGCTGGAGTTTCATAAATTACTTCTCCATCTACTTCCAGTGTCGGCACTTTACCAAAAGGATTTTTGGCGAGGTACTCTGGCGACTGATTTTCACCTTTGAAAATATCAATGTCTTGAACGGTATAGTCTACACCTGCTTCCTCAAGTAACAATAGAACAGTACGAACATAAGTACTTAGAGGAGTTCCGCAAACGGTAAGCTTTGCCATAATTTTGAGATTTTTGAGCAAAAATCCAATCAGGACAAAGATACTTTATCAACAAATGCGATCGCGGTGATGGTTTGAAATGAGACAAGAGCAACATTTTAGGGGCGGGTTGAGATGATTGACGATGATCTGGGTAAACCCGCCCTATTAGTAATTACTCAATATATTCTGGTAAATCATTAGGAGCGCCACAAGCAGAAATATTACCTGCAAAATTGACATCTGCCATCAATTCTGGATGTTCTTGCTTGCGCTGATTAATTTGTTCGCGGGTGAGAATTTTGGATTTATCAAACCCTAGCTCAATTTCGGTGCGTAAACCTTTGTATTTAACTCGTTGGAGATTGTAGAAGCTTTTGTTGAAAGTTGTTTTCACAAATGCTTTGAGACATCCTAAAAGATATTTACGCTTAAATGGGTCTTTCTCAAACCAGTATTCTATTGTTTTACGCAGATAAAATCTGGCATAGTTACGTAACACGCCTTTGAGGACTTCTTCTCGTTCCATTGCCTCCGGTTTCATAATGGGAGTGACAAAGTTATATTGAGAATAATCTCGCACTTCTACGCGATCGCCTAACTCTTCAAATAACTCCGAAAATGGCCAAGGAGTAAACATATTCCAGTTCACCATATCGGCTTTCCAGTCCAAAGCCATCTGATAAGTTTGCTCAATTGTCTCTGGTGTTTCGTTTTCCAAGCCCATAATAAATTGAGCTTCTGCTACCATGCCATTTTGCCGCAGCAATTGAATCGCTCGTTTGTTTTGTTCAATTGTCGTTTCTTTGCGGAACAAATTTAACTTTAGCTGTGCTGCTGCTTCCGTACCCAAGGAAACATGCACTAGCCCCGCTTGACGATAAAGTGGTAAATCATGTTCATCCCGCAATATATCTGTCACTCTGGTATTGATTCCCCAATAAACGCCTAAATTGCGTTCGATTAATTCGTTACATAAAGCGATAAATTTGGGTTTATTAATGGTTGGTTCTTCATCTGCCAGAATGAAAAAACCTACTTGATGTTTTTTGACTAAAATTTCAATTTGATCGACAAATTTCTTAGGACTACTAGAACGGTACTTGCGCCAAAATTTCCATTGAGAGCAAAAACGGCAAGTAAAGGGACAGCCTCTAGCATAGTTAGGCACTGCTACTCGTACATTCAGGGGAGTATAAATATATTTACTCCAGTCCAACAAGCTCCAATCAGGGGCTAAAGTATCTAAATCTGCAATTGGTGGATGGGCTGGTGTCGCTACAACTTGTCCATTTTCTAAGAAAGCAATACCTAAAATATTGCGTCGCTCACTCTCGACTGTAGCATTAGCGATCGCTTTCACTAAATTAACTGTAATTTCCTCCCCTTCTCCCCTAATAATGTAATCCACCCAAGGAGCTTCATGGAGGACTTCATTATACATATAAGTGGGATGGACTCCACCCATAATTGTGGTTGCTTCGGGGCAAACTTCCTTAACTATCTTGAGCGTTGTTTGAGATTGATAAATCATTGGCGTGATTGCTGTTGCCAATACTATATCCGGTTGATGTTCAGCAATCATTTGCCTTAAACGATCATCCGCAATATGATCAGTCATCGCATCAATAAAACGAATATTATTGAAGCCAGCTGCTTTTAAAGCTCCACCAACATAAGGAACCCAACTTGGCGGCCAATTTCCCGCAATTTCAGCACCACCAGAATGGTAATTAGGTTGAATCATCAGAATCCGCATGTTCTACCTACCTTCTAATTTCTATCAGAAGAACCGACAGTTTTATACTTGTAATTTTGTTAGCCTACTTCTAGCAAGTGCAGAATTGCAGAAATATTTATCGTAAGAATCCAGGAGTTATAATAGTTTTACAAGTCAGGAAAAAAGTGATAACTAAATGTAGCAATTATGCTTCTTTACCTCTGACTTCTAGGTACTGAATTCTTACTCTTTACCGATAATTTTCTGCTAATTAAAATACAAACACTTGCTAAAGCCTTGCAATTAAATTCTTAAGAAAAACTTAAAATTGACTAAAAGTTTTTGACATTCAAATTTAACCGAACTCAGCTTTCATAACTATATAGTTATGATTTCAAAGTACATAGTTAATTTTTCAAAACTTAATAATTGGAAATAAATAATAATTATAAAATATATCTTTGTATGAGCCAATGCTTCACAAACAATACACAGGCACTTACGTATTGTTTAGCTATAGCAATCCTAAATGAATAAGAAACATCTCTCCATTGTCTCTTTTCTTCACATATCAAATAGGATTGCGATATTACCTGAGACTTGTTAAACAAATATCAGCTAGACTTGAACTTGATTTGATTCGCTTCAAGATAAATTATTTGATTTTTTAGTCCTTGGGCTTCAGTTGCGGTTAAACCCTTCCATTGCTGTTGGGCTTGTTTAACACTAGGAACTGGTTTGAGGACACCTGCTAAATCTAAGATTTGTCCTTGTTTCACAACGACTTGATTTTCCGCACTTCCAGCATCGAGATTAGGGGCTAAAACTACAAATACCCTTTGAGTATTACTTGAACCAACCCAGAAGGCGCGATCGCCTACTACACTTTGAACATTAATATTTTGAAACTGTACGGGTTTATTGACAAGTGTCTGTTTATTGGCGTTGGTAATTACTAAGACATCTGTAATTGGTTCAGTTTGAACAATGGTTGTTACTTGCGGATCAGGAGTAACAACTACATTAGTTGTTGGTGTAGGAGTTGCGGTGACGGTGACTGTGGCTTGCGGTGTAGGGACGACAACAACATCAGGTTGCTTTGGTTCAGAAGTACAGGCAGTCAGTCCACTGACTAATAATATGATGAAGATTGATGTATTTTGCCAGAATTTTTTGCTGATAAAATTAGCATTGTCTTGCATAGTATTTAACCTTGGCTGATAAATATAAATTGTTTCAAGAGATAATCAATGTACATTATTTTATTCATGTAATGTACATTGATATTAAGGTACGCAAGTATTCCTAAAGCATTGGTAATTAATAAGTAGTAACTAACAGAAAATCTTACAAATTAAGTAAGATAATTATGTTAGGTTTCTACTTACTTAAAGCATCCTTAATGTTATCAACAGTACGTTCAATAGCATTTTTGGTGTTATCTACAGCTTTCTCTGTCCGGGCTGCATCTTCTTCGGCTCTTTTTTGGATAGTGTTTCTATCTTGCTTGGCTTTGCGCTCAATAAAGTTACCGCTATTATCGGTAGCATCTTCAACTTTACTAGCATTTTTATTGGCGGTGCGCTCAACTTTATTGGCTGTATCTCGAATGAAATTTTTAGCGCGTCCAGCATCTTCACGGGCTTTTTCTTGAACTTTATCGCCTGCGTCTGAAGATGCAATTAAGTTGACAGAGGGAGCCGCCATCGCTGAATTATTGGTGAAAAATGCACCTTGCCAAATAAAAGCGATCGCAGATAAACAAAGAACTGTGGTAGCTATCCAATTACCTATAACAGAAAGCCGTTTCATTAACATAGAATACCTTCTCTTTGAGATTTAGCATTCTAAGATTTACTGGATTTTTCCACTGTGCCAAATCGTGCTAGAGACAGAGGTTTTCTCATCAAAAGTTATTAGATAAATTCGCTCTTTTAACAGAGTGACAACTTCTACCAATGGCTGCTTTAGATGAGCTTGCTTTCATCCAGCTCACACCAGACAATGTATTAAAGCTGCGATCGCCTCCATAAATCTTTACAACCAAGCGATCGCATTTACCAAAGTGTTTTGATATGTGGATAGTTGAGAATTTTTTTGATCGCAGGTTATGAGTTCTAGATTGCGACGGTAGGCGATCGCTACAATCATACGATCAGCAGGATCTTTGTGGAAGTCTCCTGGCAAGTGTCGAGTAAAATCATTGTTCCAAAGCATCCCAAAATTCAGGCATAGGTTCGTCAAAATCTGGAGGAATTGTCATGGCGATTCCACGTAGAGGATGCTGAGGACTGCGATTGCGGGTTAAATCCATTTCATCAGGAGATAGGGATACCTGTGATGCTTTTGGTACTGTCAAGCTTTGAGCCAAAAGTTGGAGAATGCGAATTCTTTCTGCAAAATCGAGGCTAAGGAGTTGCTGCTCTAGTTCGTGATTGCTCATGGCTTCGCGCTTCATGACTGTGTTGTTTATTTTAGCCGCTTTTTCTAATTCTTCCGACAACAGGTAGGGCGATCGCACTGAAACTATTTGAGCCTTGCTACACTACTAAACGTTCATATACCCACCATCAACAACTAAATCTGCCGCAGTTATGTAAGATGATTCATCACTAGCCAGGAACACTACCGCCGCCGCAATTTCTTCTGGTTTACCAAAGCGTTCCAAAGGTACGGTTTGCTTAATGTAATTGCCAAAATTTTCCAAAGCTTCTGGTGATAAACCCATTTTGGTTTGAAAATCAGTAGGTATTAAACCAGGGCTAATGGCGTTCACTCTAATTTGGCGTGATCCTAATTCTGCCGCTAAATTGCGAGCCAAGGAACGCACAGCCGCTTTTGTCGCACAATAAACACTGCCCATCGCCATACCCTTTTCATTAACTGATGAAGCATTTAAGATGACACTAGCGCCGGGATTCAGTAAGCCAGACAGCTTTTGTACGGTGAAAAACACACCTTTAACGTTGATATCAAATTGATTGTCATACAAGGTTTCGTCCATTGCTTCTAAAGCAGCAAAAAATCCGACACCGGCATTAGCAAATAAAATATCAAGACTGCCAAATTCTGATTTGACTCGTGCTGCTAAATTATCAAGTTGAGAAAGCGATCGCACATCTGCTAATACTGGAATTACCTGAGAATTAAGTGCTTGGGCTGCTGTGAGTAAACGTTGTTCATCTTGCCCAGTAATAATTACTCGCGCACCTTCCGCAACAAACTGTTTTGCCGTCTCAAAACCAATACCTGATGTACCCCCGGTAATTACAGCAGTTTTGTTATGCAAGCGTGCCATTTACAATGCCTCCTGGTAGATAGGAATTAAAAATCAAGGGTTTAGGAAGGGTGAAGGGGTATAGGGGTGTAAGGGTGTATGTTTTTAAACCACTGACACCCTTACACCTCACCCTTACACCCACTCTTAACCGAGAATCTTTGTGCATCAGTCTTGTAGAAAAATAATTGCTTGACCTTAACATTAATGTCAAGGTTTAACGTGAGATCAGTCGTCAATGAATTCACTCTCATGGTTTACCCACAGCATTTCACCAAATTCACAAAAGAACACGCCGATATCTTAGCAGCCTTGGTTTGTGGACTGTTGTTATTTCTCGGATGGTTCGCCTTACATCTAGGTTGGTTGGGATGGGCAATGCTGTTGTTACCTGCTGCATATATCATTGGTGGTTATGAAAGCGCCCGTGAGGGAATAACGACATTAATTAAAGAAAAAGAACTAGATGTAGATTTGCTGATGATTGTGGCGGCTGTTGGTGCGGCTGGTTTGGGTTTATGGCGCAGAGAATATCACCTAATTATTGATGGCGCGGTGTTAATTCTCATTTTTGCGATTAGTGGTGCGTTAGAAGGCTATGCAATGGGGCGCACAGAACGGAGTATTCGCAGCTTGATGAGTTTGACACCAGATACAGCCAGGGTTTTGCATCAGGGACAAGAACAGATGCTACCCATTAGCCAATTAAAGGTGGGGGATGAAATTATTGTCAAACCCGGAGAGTTAATTCCCACCGATGGGATCATTTTGTCTGGTTACAGCACGATTAATCAAGCAGCGATTACTGGGGAATCTTTACCTGTAGAAAAGACAGTTGGTGAGGAAGTGTTTGCTGGGACACTTAACGGTTATGGGGCGCTGAAGTTGCAAGTTCACAAACCTGCTGCGAGTAATTTGATTCAGCGAGTTATTAAGTTAGTAGCAGAAGCCCAAGAAACAGCGCCACCTTCCCAAGAGTTTATCGAAAAATTTGAACGGGGATATGCCAAGGTAATTGTAATTTCTGGCATATTGCTGGCAATTTTACCGCCGTTTATTTGGGCTTGGGATTGGGAAACGACGATTTATCGGGCATTGACTTTTTTGGTGGTGGCTTCTCCTTGTGCGTTGATGGCAGCAATTATGCCAGCATTGTTATCAGGTATTGCCAATGGCGCGAAACAGGGGATTTTGTTCAAAAACGGCACACAGTTAGAGAATATTGGTAAAGTCCGGGCGATCGCTTTTGATAAAACTGGTACTTTAACTACAGGACAAGTGCAAGTATCTCAGGTAATTTCCACTGATGAATATACACAAACGGATGTGTTAAAAATAGCAGCAGCTTTAGAAGCATCTTCGGAACATCCTATCGCCAAAGCCATTGTCCAAGGAGCGAGTGATTTAAATTGGCAACGGGGTACTGATGTGCAAGCTATACCAGGACAGGGTATTGTGGGGATGCTTGATAATCAAAAAATTACCCTGGGCAATGCTGCGTTTATTCAGCAATATGTGACACAGCTACCAGATAAACTACAAAATTTGGCTGATAGTTGGGAATCTGAAGGAAAAACTGTGGTTTGGGTCGCCCAAAATACAGAAATTATCGGCGCGATCGCGATTGCAGATATGATTAGACCAGAAGCTGCTGCTACTATTCGCCGTCTGCGTCAGTTGGGAGTAGAACAAATTGTCATGATTACGGGTGATAATCAGCGTACAGCCCAAAGTGTCGCTCAAACCATCGGCATAACTCAAATTTACGCCCAACTCCTACCAGAAGATAAACTCAATCTCATCCGCAGTTTACAGAAACAGTATGAAACTGTAGCAATGGTGGGCGATGGAATTAACGATGCACCCGCTTTAGCCCAAGCATCTGTGGGGATAGCAATGGGTGGTGCGGGTAGTGATGTCGCCTTAGAAACGGCAGATATTGTTTTAATAGCAGACAGACTCGAAAAAATGGTTGTAGCAATGGAACTCGGCAGGCGATCGCAATTTATTATCAAACAAAACATCGCCTTTGCGCTTACATCAATTATTTTATTAATGCTGGCTAACTTTTTGGGAAATATTAACCTACCGATTGGCGTAATTGGTCATGAAGGTCGACAGTGTTAGTTACTCTTAACGGCTTGCGATTGTTGAGAAGATTTTAACCAACTCTGAGTGAATTAAGCCGTAGCAAATTTTAATAATTTTGTGCAGCGATCACCAAACACGACAAAATAATATCACTGCCAGTTCTGAATGTAGAAGTTTAAGTATGTTTTCTCGCAAAATTTCTCTGAGTTTGCTGCTACTGTTTCTGGGAACTCACATTGGTATTACCCAACAAGCAGTTAAAGCTCAAATTCCAGTTCCCTCTGCAACTAATACAAAATCAGTTTGTCCTGCTCAATTAGGCACATTTATAGATACTGCTATTAATCGTCCCTTATTTAGTCGCGCCCGTTGGGGAATTTTAGTGAAAAATTTAGTTTCTACGCAAACTCTTTACAGTCATGATGCGGAAAAATATTTTATTCCTGCTTCTAATACTAAATTATTAACTACAGCCGCAGCCCTCAAGCAATTAGGTGCAGACTTTCGCATTCGCACTTCTGTTTATCAAGGTGCTGATGGTAGTTTGCGTGTTGTTGGTAGAGGAGATCCGAGTTTAAAAAATGCTCAATTAACAGAATTAGCCAAGCAATTACGTCAACAAGGAGTTACTCAAGTTACTAACTTAATTGCTGATGATAGTTACTTTCAAGGAGACGTTGTAAACCCTAGTTGGCAATGGGAAGATGTGCAAGCTGATTATGGCGCACCAGTTAACAGTTTAATTTTAAATGAAAATGCTGCTGTGTTAACTTTATTGCCGCAAACAGTAGGCAACCCATTACAAATTAAATGGACTGATCCTACAGAAGCGTATCAATGGCGAGTCGAAAATAATTCTGTAACTGTGCAGAAAGATGAACCAAGGTTAGTAGAAATTAAGCGTGATTTAAAAGGGGCTGTGCTGTATTTGCAAGGACAATTACCTGTGAATGCAGCACCAGAAGTTACTGCGATCGCAGTTTTTGATCCTACACAAAATTTCTTACGTCACTTTCGGCAAAGTTTAGCAGCCACAGGAATTTCTGTACAAAAAACATCTATTGCTAGTGGTGATAATAATGAACGAGAAGTTGCCGCCATTGAGTCTCCGCCTTTGTCTGATTTATTAACTGAAACCAATGTTAATAGTAACAATTTATTTGCTGAGGCTTTATTAAGAACTTTAGCGCATAAACAACAATTAACCAAAAATCAAAACACTGCTGATGTTGGTTTAAAGGTCATGCAAGAAACCTTGACTCAATTTGGAGTTAACCCCACCAGTTATAGCGTAGTTGATGGTTCTGGTTTATCGCGGAAAAATTTAATTAGTCCAGAAGCTATAGTACAACTTTTACAAGCGATCGCAGCATCACCAGAATCCAAAGTTTTTCGTGCTACTCTACCTGTAGCTGGGGTGAGTGGTAGTTTAAAAAGTCGCTTTCGCAACACATCAGCACAGGGAATTGTGCAAGCCAAAACTGGTACTTTACAAGGAGTAGTTGCTTTATCAGGATATATAGATTCACCACAGTATGAACCGCTAGTTTTTAGCATTATTGTGAATCAATCTGATCAACCAGTTAGTACAATTCGCCAAGCTGTTGATGAGGTTGTTGTCCTATTAACACAGTTACGTCGTAATTGTTAGTTCTAAGTAAACGGTAATGTGTTATGGTATTGAAATAGGAAGTTGGCGCAATAATTATTTCAGTCATCTTTCTGTAACATAAACCTCAAGATTCATATACCAATAAGCTATCACCTTGAATGTGATAGCTTTTTATATATTTTGAATAAAATTAAACGCAGATAGACGCGGATGGAAAGTTGGTTAAACAACATTAGTATGATTTTGGCTGAATCTAATTTCTAGATTTGTGCTATCTGTGGCAATGATTTCAGAGGCTTCTTGTAAAAGTTGTTTTTGTTCTTGTTGGAGTGCTTCTAATCGAGAGGAAATTTCGGCTAATCTTTGCTGTTTATCTAGGTAAAGAGGTTGAATAGTATTTGGATTATCTATTGGTTGATGATTACTGATTTTGTGCCAAGTCAAACCAGTAAGTTTAGCTATACCAATAAAAATAAATTTAATTAAAGCTTGTAATAATTTTAATGGTGCTTGTAATAAAGAAAAACTCGCTGTTGTAAATAAGCGAATAATTGCATTCACAAGACCAAAAAGCAGCGCCAGACTTAATAGGATAATTACTAAACTAATAATCGGGTGATTTGCAGCCCAATTGAGTGCGTGCAGTAGGCGCAACATTGTGGGATGTTGTGTTAGCCAATCGTTGATGGAAGAGGCGATCGCACTTTCCACTGCACCGGATGTTGTATTCTTAAATTGGTCAGCAGTTTGCAAACCTTGGCTAATCGAAGATTTAGCTTGTTCCAAGGTTGTTGTAGCTGTTGCTTGCCAAGACTCGCCAACTTGTTGCAGAGAATTATTCACAGAGTTAACCCCTTGGTTGACAACATTTTTCATGCTTTGCCAACTTTGAGACATTCCTGACGGCAAACTGAGATTTATTTCAGATGTCATAACAATTTCACCGAGGTTGAAATCGAACTCGCAACCCATCTTTAGGACGATTTGTGGGAATCCTGACTGAAGCCAAACTTTGGTTAGGTAAGATTTCCCAATCATAGCTGCGTAAAAGATGGGCAGCAACAATCTTCATTTCCATTTTGGCAAACGCCATCCCAATACACACCCGCGGCCCGCCACCAAAACCAATTAAGCTGAAAGGATATTTTTTATGTTCTTGGCGCTGAGGGCTGAAACGCTCAGGATCAAACCGTTCTGGTTCAGGGTAAATTTCTGCTAGGTTATGGGTCATTAAAATTGAATAATATAGTTGCCAACCAGCCGGGACATAGAAACCGTTATATTCAAATTCTTTAATTACCCCACGAAATCCTGCGGCGGCTGGTGGATATAGTCGTTCAACTTCCAATAAAACTTGGTCTAAGTAGGGCATTTTCCCCAACTGCTCTAGAGTTAAAGAACCAGATGCAGCAAGTTGTGACTGTTCTTCTCTGGCGCGTTGCAGAACTTCTGGATGGCGTGCTAATTCGGTGACTAACCAAGTTAACATTGCAGTTGTGGTTTCATGTCCAGCAAAAAGTAACAGCACTGCTTGGGCGATAATTTCTTTTTCACTTAAGCTGTTACCCTCTTCATCTCTAGCTTGAATTAATAAACTTAAAGCATCTTTGGTAGGGTTTTTCTGACGTGCTTTTACAACCTGAGCCACATGCTCTAAAACTTGATTGCGAGCTGCGATCGCTTTACTAAAGGTAGTAAAAGGCAAAGGCAAGGTATTCAGCGCGAAAAAACCGTTTGTGAGGTTAGTAAATAAACCACTTAAGCGGATAACTTCTGCACTAGAACTTGTACCTAATAACAGTTGACTGGCAATATCAAATGTGAGTTTTTTAAACTCTTCAAACCAAGTAAATTCTTGTTTAACTGCCCATTCTTTAAGATATCTGCCAGTGATTTCTTCCATTGTGGCAAAATAGTTTGCTAGTGCCGGGCCATGTAAAGCTGGCATCATCAAACGACGATTGCGACGGTGTTCTTCACCATCTTGCACAAATAATGATTCACCTAACAATATTTTGAAATTTTCTGGCCAGCCTTCACGCCAAGAGAAATTTTCGATATGGCTAGAAAGGACAAACTCAACTGCGTCTGGCCCTATCATTGCTACTGTTGGTCTACCTAAAATATGGGTTTTAAAAATCGACCCATAACGCTGATAGCGTTTTTCGGCAAAGTTTACGTCTGCCAAAAAAGACAGAGTTTCGCCAACAACAGGTAAACCAAAGCTTCCGGGTGGTAGTTGCAATTTGTTCATAAAACTCGCGATCGCACCTCGTTCATTTTAATTAACTTCTGTCTCTGGAGGAAACTTACGTTAAGATGTTTTGTACAAGAACAGGAGTTTTCTAGTTTTATTTACTTGCTCAGTAACTCTGTATGACTATAGCCGAACAAATTTATGAACTTGTCAAATCTCTTCCGCAAGACCAAGCTAGTGAGATTCTCTTCTTTGCTGAATCTATTCGTGATCAATATCTCAAGGCCAATCAACCCAGCCATACAGCCACTTCACAGCAATGGACAGAACTAGTTTATTCTTTAGCTGGAAGTTGGGAAAAAGATTTTCCTAGCTTAGAAGAGATTCGGGAAAATTCGGGTTCATTTTAATTAACTTCAATTTAAATATCACTTTTGTCTTTCGCTGTTGCGGTTGAAATTTTTCTCTGATAACGACACACTACCGATACCTTGGAGAATACCACGAGCGATTAAACCTAAACCACGACCAATGACTTGAGTTAAAACGAAGACAATACCACTACCTAAAAAAGATAATAGCGATTGTAGGCGGGGAGCGATCGCATCCCAAAATTCTAGTCCCAGCGTCACAAATAACGGCACACCTGAAAGCTTGGCCAATTCTGCGTTGCGCGGCGCGTAAACTGATGTTTTCGCAATTCCCCGTGATGCTAACACAAATAACTCATAGCGACTTTCAAAAATTGCTTTAGCTTCATTCACATAATTATTTAAACGGTATTTCCAAGACAAATCATTTCTAAACCGTTCAATTTCCCGCGTCGAAATTAACTTACGAGTATAAAAGTTTTTCTTAATTGCTTCCACATCTGCCAAATAATTTAACAGTGGTTGTAATACACTATTGCCTACTTGAATCAATAAATTTTCTAAAATTATTAATGCCTGAGCTTTAGCAGCATCACTATCAGCCAAATAAACCTGATTATCAATCTGTAAATCTGTTTGAAACAGCAAATAAGCAAGTAACTCTACTACAAAGGGAATTTTATTAAATATGTCAGTTTGAATAATTCTGGGATTTTGTAATAATACCTTGACAACTTCAATCTTCTGCCCGCCGATTGGTACTTGGGAAAACTTACCAAAAAAATCTGTAACTGTGGCTTGCCATAAATCAAATAAAATAGTATTTTTAAATCCTTCTAACTGTTCAATTGTAATTTGATAAGCGCGTAAATCTTCGATTTGTTTGGCTAACTTCTGTAATATCAAATAAAGTAATTCTCGTTTCTTATCTTCCCGGAGAATATCAATTTCTAAGGGGACATCTGAAACGTTTTCTAAAGAAAACTGTAGTTTATTTATACAAGTCGAAAATAAGTCAAATTGCAAAGCACTTGGGTTAATTTCTGGGAGCAAAGTTAGAGGTGGTTCTAAATTTGTTGGCACAATTACCCTGCTGGCTGAGGAAATCACTGGTAATTCTTCTGTCGGCGAAATCAATGGTGATTGTTCTGGGGCGGAAATTAACAAGTGATTGAGTAGCCAACGCGCCGCTAACAGTTCTCTTCGTTGTCCCGCCAGCACAGCCCGGTCTAGTATTGGTAAGCCTGGAGTTTGTAGTTTGACTGTAACTTTTGCTAGGGAAGCGTTAACATAATTAATTCCCGATAAACACTGATTTTGCCATAGCCGCAACCAAGGCATTTGGGGAGGCGGTGAGATGGGAACCGAAGGAGGGGTAGTATTTAATACCCAATGGGAACCACCAGCGGCGACTTCTGAAATCACAGCAATAATTTCAGATGCAGGAGTACCTTTAAGAAGATAGCCATTCACCCCAGCAGCCCTAACAGCCGCCAATATTTCTTGGTTTTGGACAGCACTCAGCAGTAAAATTGGCAAGTTGGGGTATGACGTTTTTAGCAGGCGACAAAGTTCTAAACCTTGTAACTGACTGTTAACAGAGCGATCGCTTCCCAGTTCTAAAACCACTAAATTTACTGCTTCTGGGTCTTGATTGGTAAGTGCTGCTAGTATTTGCAAAGCCGCAGTATCTGTTTCTACTTCTGCCACAACTTGCAAATTCAGCATTGCTTCCAAAGTTACCCGCAGTCCTAAGCGGAAAATCGGATCTTGGTCAATTAATAATAATTTGAGAGGGCGATCGCTCATCATTGGCTGAGATGCAAGGGGTATTCCTACTCATTGTTACCTGTTTTCGTCACTCAATAAATGAATCATAATGACATAGGCGGAGTCTTAATTGTGTAATTAAATGAACCTCAGTATCAGGCAATGGTTGGCAGAACGCCAGATTGAAATCAGTCAAATTCGAGAATTTTCTCTTGGTCAATTGGCGGGTGTAGCCTACCGCATTGTCCAAGATATGGAAGTTAAAAGTCTTGCACCACTTGATGTCTGTACTTTAGCCGAGGTTTTAGAACTACCTTTGGGTTCTGTTTGGCAAGATATCAATCTCATTGCGCGATTAACAGAAAGCCTGTTGCGTAGTCTCAGTGAGAAAAAAGCCTTAAAACGTAACGAAGGCACATGGCTGGCATTTCAAATTGCTTATCTTTATGCTTTACATCAAATAATTCAACAAGAAGTCAACCTACAAAAACCTTGGCTGAACCGAGCCATGATTTCCAGTCAAGGAGAAATTTTACAGGAAATTATTGGCAAACTCAGTCTCCAAGATGTACAACTCCAAGGATTATTAAAAACTTTAACCCAGGGAAAGTTAACTGATACTCAAGCAGAACAAGCCCTTTCTATTGTGGCAGATTCCTTATTAGTCCAACAAATGAATAATGCCACTGTTGCTTGGTTAATTGCCAATGGTGCAGAAGATTTAGAAGCAAAATTATTAACCCAGCGTTTAACTCATTCTCTCAGTGGTTACTTACTAAAAGTTGTGGCGGAAAATGCCCCACAACTGGCACAATTACAAAAATTTTTCCAATTAGGTTCTACAAGTAATATTTATCCCCCAGAATTAGGTAATGTAGACACATCTCAAAAGTCATCTGTAGGGGAAAAAATTGATTTATGTCGAGAAAATTATCGAGTATTTTTACTGCAAAATCTCAGCCAAACTTTATTTATAGAATCTTTTGCCCTTAAGGATATTTATATTCCCCTAAAAGGTTTAGTAGCAAATACCCATACTCCATCTGTTGATATCAAAAAATGGGCGCAGGAGCAGTTAGCAGATAGTGAAAATATTGCTGTGATTACTGCCGAACCAGGATATGGTAAAACTAGTTTCTGTCAAATTTGGGCAGCAGAAGTAGCCAGAGAACTTTATCCTAATTGGATGCCGGTGGTTATTCGCCTGCGAGATATTAAATATGCTCAAACTTTAGCAGAAACTTTGAATTATGGTTTTGCTTTGAATGCTCAAACTAATTTAAGTAATTGGTTAGAACAAGAACATCTGCGCTGTTTGTTACTGCTTGATGGGTTGGATGAATTACCTGCTGCTAATTTAGGAACAAGATCCAAGACAATTTTTATTCAGCAATTAATTGCATTGCAAGCTAAGGGTAAACATAAAATTATTTTAACTACTCGCAAAAATGCCTTAGAAGAAATTGACCCAGATATCTTATCGCAGTTACCACAAATTATTATTCAACCATTAGAACAAGAACAATTAAAACAATGGTTTCAACAGTGGGCAATGTTACAATCATTACCCATCGCCCAAAATTTCTTTACCTTTTTAAAGCAATCTGGGTTATTCGTCAGTAACTCCAAGTTTCCCGAACTTTCGGCTTTGGTGCGCCAACCATTGTTGCTGTATTTACTGGGGGTTTTACATCGTGATGCACTTATAGATGATGAAATCTGGCAATTAGCGCAATCACCTAGTACTACTAAAGTAGCTTGGGAAATTTATCATCGCCTGAGTCGTTGGTTATTAGGCTATCCTGTGACTGGCGGAATTAAAACCATGCTATTGCGTTCCGGTTCGGCTCACATTCATCGTACACAAGAAGCGATCGCCAATTTACTTTCTGGTTGTCATCCCCAAGATTTATTAAACCAAATCCAGGCGATCGCTCTGCAAATTTTACACAGCGATCGCTATCAAATTCATCTCACAGAAACTTCCCTTCCCCATACCTTACCCGCTTTCTACTTCAAAACTTCCCCCTCAGCACTCAGCGAGAAGTTGCGTGCGGAGAGAACTTGCGTGCGCGGGTTCCCCTCGTTGAGCAAAGTTCGGAGGGTTTCCCCCGTTGAGCAAACTTCGGTGACTCAGCACTCAGCACCCAATACTCAGCACTCAACACTCCTCACAGAATTTTCTCACCCCAAATTAGGCGAATATCTCTGTGCAGAAGCTATTGCTCATCAACTAAAAATTCTGACACAGCAGCAAAAAGATGACTACGGAACATTAGTTTTCGCTCTCGATTCTCCTCAGAGTGTTGCTCAAAATCTATATAAACTACTTGGTTATGGTGTCCTCACTACAGAAATTAAGCAACTGGTAATTGAAACTTTACTACATCAGTCTCAAAGTGATTTTTCTTTAGATTTCTTATTACAACGTCTAGAATTATTTTGGCGTGGTTATTGTCAAGGTCGTTGGTTGAATGAAGGAATAGCGCATCAAGCTTGGAATTATTTTCATACACTCGGCAATCCGATCAATGTTGAGCAAATTAATGCCAGTGTAGGCATAAATGTATTTTTACTATTATCTGCTGGCTATCGCGTTACTAAAGTTGCTTTTTCTCCTTGTGGTAATCCGCAAAATGTTGCTGAATTCTACCCAGAAGTTTTGACAATGCTGATGGGTAAAGCTGCAATTTTATCTAATTCTGTCTGGCTCAAACGCATACTCCCCCAATCTTTAACTAAACTGAATCTCTCTAGCGCATCCTTGCTGCAAGTGATGTTAGTTAAAGCAAATTTGGAGCAGACAAATTTATCAAGTGCCAATTTAAGTTATGCCAATTTAACTAATGCCAATTTAAGTTATGCCAATTTAACTAATGCCAATTTAAGTTATGCCAATTTAACTAATGCCAATTTGAGTTATGCCAACTTGACTAGTGCTAATATGACTGGTGCTAATCTAAGCAGCATTAATCTTGAGAATGTCAATCTTGCCAATGCCTGCTTATTTGATGCAATCCTGACTGATGCTGACCGCGAAATTGCCACGATGAACGGTGCTGTATTCTCTTTAGAACAGTTCTACACCCTGAAAAAATTACTCTCACAGTCATCTGTGGCAAGTGTCATAGAAAGCGACGACCAAACAGCAGCTTGGTTAAGCAATACTAACATCGGCACAATTAGCGGCTTAGAAGGAGAGCCAGTTGCTTCAATTGATTTATATGATGATGTGGAAGATGAAACTGTATTTAGTGTGAATCCCAGTGATTATGATTGATGTTAAAAAGTAAAAAGTAAAAAGTAAAATTTGAGCTTGCCTGACGTGGGTTTGTGACCATTATTCTTTTTCTTTCTTTTGCCTTTTAACTTTTTACTTTTGCTTTATTCAGTCAATGGTTTTTAATTCTACATCCCTACACATCTTCTGATGGATGGCGATAGCCATAAAAGTTAATACTATATTCTGTAATTTTTATGCCTGTTTGTTGTTCAACTTGACGCAACAATTCTTCTGGCAATTCTATATGTACATCCAGAATTTGATTAGTATCGAGACAATTGACATGGCTGTGAGCATCGCTAATGTTGCCATATAAGCGACCATCACAGTGTTCGATACATTCAATAATACCTTGACTGGATAAGGCTTCTAGGTTTTGGTATACAGAGGTATGACCAATGTCTTTGCCTTCTTGGTTAAGGCGATCGTAAATTTCTCGCGCAGATAGATGCTCATTTGCTTGCCACAGCAGTTCTAAAATAAAACGGCGCTGGCGACTGACGCGCATACCCAGCGTTTGGCACCGATCTAGCGCATCTTCTAGAGAACGAATTGGTTTTTTAGCTATCGTTGGTTTTTGCATATTAGATTTCGCTAAGTATTCAGGAAATTTGTGATTTCCAGGTTTATTTTTGCTTTTTGATATAAAAAAAATATTATATGATGCTTTTTCTGTCTAACTGTGTTGTTGTTAGCGATCGCTCAATAACTCACACTCTCTAACCACAGTATTTACAGCTTGTTGAGGTTGATTCATTATCTTCCTTGCTAAAGCAAACTCATTACAACTTTAGCTTAAAATTCAAATTAATGTCTACCTTGGGATAGGTGTAGTTTATATGACGCAACATAGTGCCGTTACACCGGACATCCTACCCTGTGTAAATAACTAATTTAGGTAAAATTTTTAATCCTCTCTTTTCAATGAAAATTGAACCAAAAAAGCTGTAAATCTTGTCTGGATAATGCTTCTGGCATTTAAATAGACAAGCATCGAAAAAAGAGCGAGTATAATCGATGACTGACAATTTAGTTATCGCTAAAAGGTTATCCATGTCAGATCAATTTACGTTTACCGTTACCAATCAAACCGACCTAGCCATTACAGAGTTGTGGGTATCTGTTGATGAAGATGAGTGGCTACCATTCACCTTGAACGATGATGGAATTCCATCAGGTGAAACCGCAACAATTGTTTGGGCTGAATATACCAATGATTCACCTTGTGAATGGTACATATCTGCCGTATTTGAAGATGAATCAGAATCTGATTCAGCCTTATTTAACTTTTGTGAAGAACCAGATTTAACAATTGGTTGAAGAAGAATTCAGGAGTCAGAATCAATGAGTGAAGGAGAAAGACCTGACACTCATTGAGCTTTAGTATAGTAATTCACCATTTATTTATTCGCATCTGCGTACAGAATTTATGCTGAATTCTTACTCCTGACTCCTGAATTTTATTTTGATAAAATTTACATCTTTACCAACTAGTTATAGTCTGTGCGATCGCTTCTTTAGCAGCTGCTAATGATTGTTGCCGAGCCTCGTCACCTAAGTTGAGGCTGTCAGCATGGATAAATGTGACATCAATTAGACCAATAAAGCCCAAAATAGCGCGGAGATAAGGTTCTTGATAGTCGTAAGCCGCAAACGGTGTACCTGGGGGAAAAGCTCCGCCGCGAGAGGTAATAATTAATACTTTTTTGCTGCTATCAACTAAACCTTTATAGCCGTTCGCATCAATTCCAAAGGTACGACCAACACGCACAATTTGGTCAATATAAGCTTTGAAAGTAGAAGGAATATTCAAGTTATACATTGGTATACCAAAAACATAGCGATCGGCAGCCAAGAACTCATCAATTAAACTATCCGAAAGCTGAATCGCCTCCACTAGTTCGGGTGTGCGTGCATCAGGTGGTGTAAAAGCCGCAGCTATCCATGATTCATCTACATGGGGGACAGGATGATGACCCAAATCGCGGTAGGTAACTGTATCGCCTGGGTGAGAATTTTTCCAGGATGTCACGAACTCATAGGTGAGCGATCGTGAAATAGAACGTTCACCACGAGGACTAGAATCAATGTGTAGGATATTTGCCATAAATAAAGCCTAAAGTCAGATTATTACTTGATTTGTTGGGTTGAAATAGCAGTAAAAAAGGTGACAATCGAAATCTACGTCAGCACAGATATAGAAGCAGATGGCCCAATTCCTGGGCCTAATTCCATGCTCAGTATTGGATCAGCAGCTTATACCGCAGATAAACAATTAATCGCCACCTTTTCGGCAAACCTGGAAACCTTACCAGGAGCAGCAGGCCATCCCAAAACTATGAAATGGTGGTCAGAACAGCCAGAAGCTTGGGAAGCCTGCCGAATCAACCCTCAACCACCAACATCAGTGATGCAAGCATATTATACTTGGCTAAAAGCATTACCTGGCAAACCTATCTTTGTTGCCTATCCCGCAGCCTACGATTTTATGTTTGTTTATTGGTATTTGCTGAAATTTGTTGGTGATAGTCCCTTTAAACATTCAGCACTCGATATCCGTTCCTACGCAATGGCATTTTTGCAAAAAAATTATAGTGACTCCGGTAAAGAAAACTTCCCATCTGAATGGTTAGAAGAGTCTCCCTTAAGCCATATCGCCCTAGAAGATGCTATTCAACAAGGAAAGTTGTTTTGCAATCTCCTGCAAAACAACCTACAACGTGAACATTTAGATCCCCCTAAATCCCCCTTAAAAAGGGGGACTTTGAGATTATTCCCCCCTTTTTAAGAGGATGCTCAAGGGGATCTGACGAAATATTTAATACTTCTCAGACATCCTCTAAAGAAATTCTCGAATCTAGATTATCATCATACTTTCTCATGTATTCGTTAACTTCATTTCAAATAGGACTGATATATTACTATTAACTTTCATACAAAGTTCCATCTTTTCTTGTGAAAATTCGCTCACCATTGGCACCATTTTTGGCAATTAAATCATCATCTGGATAGTAAGCTTCATCATCAGGTGTTCTATCACCAACTTCTAAATAAACTACGATTTTCTCAGAATGATTTACTAGTTGATGTCCATTTTCTTCGCTGGCTGGAAAACCTGCCATCATTCCTGGTGTGAGAATTTGCTCTCCTTCATTGGTGACTAGTGTTACTTCACCTTCAATAATATAAATAAATTCATCTTGCCGAGTATGCCAATGTCTTAAAGCAGAACGGCTTCCTGGTGCTAGGGTGACTAAATTCACGCCATAATTTTTTAATCCGGCGGCATTTCCTAATGCTTTTTTGACTCTACCAGCAACGAGATGTCGGAATTTTTCTGGGTAAATTGAAGTTGTGCGGTTAGGAACATTATCTGGGTTAATAATCATATCATTTATCCTGATGTGAGCGATGATATCGATACATTAAGTTGAGATTAACAACTTCTGTTGTGAAACCCCAACGCTGATAAAATGGCATCATTTCTGGCAAGCAATAAAGCGCAATTTGTTCGACTTGATGTAATTGGGGATGATGGACAATTGCATCCATTAATTTAGCACCAAGTCCTTGATTTCTATGGGCTGGTTTAATGATGACATCGTAAATGGTTGCTCGATAAATAAAGTCAGTGAGAACCCGTGTAAACCCAATGAGTTCTGCATTATTATTTATCAAACCTACAACGATATCTGAATTTTTGAGCATTTTGACAACATCTGGATATGTCCGCTGCTGACTCCAGAATTCGTTTTTATACAACTCTACTAATTGATAAATTTGCTTTTCTGTGAGAGTGTCAACAAATTTGTAAGTCATGGGAAAAGTATCTTTAATCAGGAAAGGGTTTACGTGCGATAAATGCCACATTTCCTTTTGGTAAATAAAAGCTACCATAATTGCGAGTTGTTTGGACACGAAAGCCAATTTTGCGTAAGTCTGTGGCTATTTGTGTGGCTCGGTATAATTGCACATGATGAATTTCTTCATCTCTTCTGTAGTATTGTCCGACTTGGCGAAAAGTGATGATGCGGCGGGTTAAAATATTTTGCGATCGCAATTCTTCTTTCTCAACTAAAACAACCCAGTCTTTTCCTTCCGTAAAATTTTTAGCTTTATTACCGACGGCAATTTGTCCCGCTTCTACAATATCAAAAATCAAGACACCGCCAGGAACTAAAGCTTGATATATGCGCTGGAAAAGTTGAATCAGGTTTTGGCGGTTGTTGTCAGTATCAAACAAGTAACTCAAGCATTCACTAATAGAAGTAACAGCGTGACATGGGGGAATGGCAATTTTAAAGACTGAACCAACATAAAATTTTGCCTGGGGTACTCTTTTTTGCGCGATCGCAATCATCGATTCTGAAATATCAACTCCCAATACCCGATAATTAGACTTGACCAGTTCATTTGCCCATAACCCACTCCCACAACCCAAGTCTACAACTAACCCTGAGTTAATTTTGTTTTGCCGTAAAATCTCTAAAATACCGGGGGCTGATTTGAGCGCATAATCCCGAAAACCGTCATCATGGATAAAGGCGAGGTCTTCTTTATACCATTTACTCATATAGCGACTTGAGTTTTAGCAATTTATTTTATCTAAATTTTTGATTAGAGTAATGCCTTAATGGCATTGACTAATATTTGATTTTGCTCATCTGTCCCAATGGTGATGCGGAGTTTATCTAAGAGTCCGGGGTGGGGAAAGTAGCGGATGAGAATTTGTTGTTCTTTGAGTTTTTGATAGAGATATGCGGCGTTTTGTTGGGATGGCTGGACGAGTAAAAAGTTGGTGTGCGACTCCCAAACTTGAAAGCCTAATTGTTGAAATTCTTTGGTGAGTTGAGTGCGTGATGCTTTGATTTTGGCTACGCAAGCATTTTTATAAGCTTGGTCAGTGATGGCTGCTGTGGCAACTGTACAGGCGATCGCGTCAATGTTATAACTATCCTTAACTTTAAATAATCCCTGCAATAACTTGGGTTGAGCAATCCCAAAGCCCAAACGCAAACCAGCCAACGAGTAACCTTTAGATAAGGTGCGGATAATCATCACATTCTCATAGTCTTTGACCAAAGCTAAAGCATCAGCTTCCGCAAAATCTACGTAAGCTTCATCAATGACTAACACCCCTGATAACTGACTGGCGAGTTTTTCTAAATCTGCGCTAGGGACAACATGACCAGAGGGACTGTTAGGTGAAGCAATAAATGTCACAGCACCATCCACAGCAATTAATTCCGCAACAGGTAATTGATAGTCTTGAGTGTAAGGAATTTCCACAACATCTGCTGCCTGCATCTCTGTGAGTGTACGATACAAAACATAAGTCGGTGTCGGATAAACTACCTTCCGTCCCGGTTCTGTACAGGCTCGCATCACGACATTTAAAATCTCATCACTGCCATTACCAACAATAATCCAATCACTCGGCACTTTTAAAACTTGACTAGCAGCGTGGCGAAACTGGTCGCCAAAAGGTTCCGGGTAACGCCGCAACCACTCACCATCAATATTTTGTAGTGCAGCTAAAGCTTTAGGTGATGGGGGGTAGGGATTTTCGTTACTGTTGAGTTTAATTACTTGGCTACCGCGTTTCGGCTGTTCACCAGGAACGTAACTAGCCATTGCATCAACATTGGCGCGGAAGAAATTGGTCATAGCTGCGAGGAAGGTGACAGAGCAGAAATTGGTAGACAAGTATTTTAGCTTATGAATGAGGATTTTTTCTTCATTAATGAAGCTTGGATACTCGTGAATGAGTCTTGGAACTGGATTAATGAGGATGTTTTCTTCATTAATGAAGCTTGGATACTCATTAATGAGTATATGGAACTGGATTAATGAGAATTTTTTCTCCATTAATGAGTGTTAGATACTCGTGAATGAGCCTTTGATACTCATTAATGAGTCTTAGAACTGGATTAATGAGGATTTTTTCTCCATTAATGAGTCTTTCTGCTTCAAAAAACAAGATCCCCGACTTCTTAAAAAAAGTCGGGGATCTGAAACCCTATTACCTACTATCCTTTAATCTGCGTTGAGAAATTCCAAATATCCATTACTCAGTTCTTTTACCGCTAAGTCATAAAATTGCTTACCATGTTCTGGTGTGGCTAAGGCGGGATTTGAACCCATACGTCCATCTGGGTAACGGTTGCGAAAGTCGGCGGCGCTATAAATGTTATGTCCCCGTGCTATTTCTGGAGAAAGGGGTGCTTGTTTAATAGCTTCGGGATAAACATATTGAGTCACAGCTACTTCACTGGGGGTAGCATGAGAACCTTCTTGATCAGCGTATAATTGTTTAGCTAACTCAAATACAGATTTACACATAAACCAGTTAGCTACTTGACATTGCACTTGATGAGCATGAGCAATTTGTAAATCTTCTAGGTAAGCATAAGTTTCAGAAAAAGCGGCTTTGAGGGTAGCAATATTACCACCGTGACCGTTGATAAAGTAGAACTTTTTAAAACCAACTTTGACTAAACTGGTTACATAGTCTCGCACGACTTGAATTAAGGTGCTAGGACGGAGACTAATTGTACCGGGAAAAGCAGTGTGGTGTAATGCCATCCCCACATTGATTGTAGGGCCAACAATCGCCCCTGTCACATCACCCACACCACGAGCGATCGCTTCTGCACAAATCGCATCAGTACCAATTAACCCCGTCGGCCCATGTTGTTCTGTAGAACCAATCGGGAAAATTATCCCCTGAGATTGCTGTAAATAAGCTTCAACTTCTTGCCAAGTACTTAAATGCAGTAACATTCCTAATCTACGTCCTTGTAATAATTGCTGGGGCTGTCTAATTTCTCGACTTTATAATTAACTCGTCACTAACTCGACTTTAGCCAAATTCAGCAATTTCTACCGCAGTTTTTCATAGATGGGTATGGGGGGAGGAGTTTAAATTTGGAATGAGTTTTTTCACGCAGAGGCGCAGAGAGAATCGAGAAGAATTTTGTTTGGTTGTGGCTTATGCACAAAGGCTATTGGTTGAGAATGGGTGAAGGGGAAAAATCAAGTCAAAAGTTAAAACTCAAAAATTCTCTGACTTTTGAATTTTGACTTCTTTATGAGGGTGTAGATGTTCAAAAACCCTTTACACCCTCAAACCCTCACACCCTTACACCCATTTTTACCGCCAATCTTGGTGCGTAACTCCTAGATGATTAATTATTGGCTTGTGATGGTGAACCAGGAATTGTAACATCTATTGGTGTGACTTGTTTGGCTAAACCCGTCAACGGTGGTTGAATCGTGGTTTGATTGCCGACAACTAAAGTTATTAAATTTTCTGGTTTGAGGTATTGCTTGGCTACCCGTTGCACATCGGCGGCGGTGGTGGCGGCGACGGCTTTTTGATAACGGAATAAAAAGTCTGATGGATAGCCGTAATATTCATAGCGCATCAGCCGCGATAAAGTTTGACCAGGGTCTTGAAAATTAAACACAAAAGAATTGAGAGTCGATTCTTTGGCAAAGGCTAGTTCTTGGGCTGTTACTGGTTGGGCTTGGATACGTTTAATTTCGGTTTGTAAGGATTTGACAAACTGGACGGTAGCCTCAGAACGGGTTTGTCCGCCAGCCAAGAAAATACCAGGATAATCAAAGCGGGGACTCCAGTAACCATATACAGAGTAAGCTAAACCTTGGCGCGATCGCACTTCATTAAATAAGCGTCCACCAAAACCATTTAATACCCCATTCAAAACATCCAGTGCGGCATAGTCGGGGCTGTCGAATTGTCCGCCTAAATGCCCTAAAAGTACACTACTTTGAGTTAACTGGGGCTGATTGACAAAAAATACTCCGCCTTTGTTAGCTGGGGAAACTTCTGGTAACTGGGGTTTAGTGATTTTGGGGTTACGTTGCCAATTACCTAATTTAGCTTGAATGAGCGATCGCATTTTTTTACTATCAAAATCGCCCACAATTCCCAAAATTATATTATTGGGATGAAAGTATTGCTGGTAAAACTGGACTAAATCTTCCCGGTTAATTTTATCCAATGTGGCATATTCTACAGTCCGCGCATAAGGACTTTCCTTGCCATAAACCAATTTCCTGAACTCTCGATTAGCAATACTATTCGGATCATCATTGCGGCGGGCAATTCCGCCTTTAGTTTGGTTCTTCGCTAAATCCAGTTTATCTTGGGCAAATACTGGTTCCCGCAGCACTTCCGCAAACAAACCAAACACCGTTTCCACATCTTCAGTTAACGAGTCAAAACTTGCACTCCCGGAACCCTCACCAATACTAGTTTCTACCGATGCAGCCCGTTGTTCTAAAATTTCATTGAGTTCATCTGGCGAATGCTTTTTCGTTCCCCCAGTCCGCATTACTGCACCTGTTAAACCAGCTAACCCAACTTTATCGGCTGGTTCCCAACGGCTACCAGTCCGCACCAAAGCAGAACCACTCACTAACGGCAGTTCATGATCTTCTACTAAATACACAACCATGCCGTTTTGTAAAACAAAGCGTTCATATTTGGGTAACTTAACCGCTGGTAAAGCTGGTAATTTTAACTCTGTGTAATGTTTGGCTGCTGTTGTCGCCGCTAAAGAAAAGTCAAAAGTCAAAAGTAAAAAGGCAAAGGCAAACATCACAACATAAATCAACCTTTTCCCATGCAATAGTTTGAATTTCATCGACCTCTTACCCTTCACCTGATATTTATCTCTGTGCATATTTCTTCACGCCCTTTGCGCCCTTTGCGGTTAGTTTTCAAGCTTGTTTCGACAACAACTTACCAATAGTGCGATTTTCGGGGGTAAAAGTTGTTTTTGCCACTCGTTGAATATCCGCCGGAGTTACCGCCGCAATTTCATCCAATTGCTTGAACAAGTTTTGCCAATCACCTGTTTTCACTTCATATTCCAATAACAATTGCGCCATGCCTGTATTAGAATCAAGGCTGCGGAGTAAATCGGCTCTGGCTTGAGTTTTCACACGTTGTAATTCGGTGGCTGTGACTGGTTGAGTTTTTAAGTTATCAATTTCTTGACGTAAACCCGTAGCTAACTCATCCACAGTGTGACCGGGAGCCGTCAGGGCATAAAATAGCAGCAAATTGGGATATTTATCGCCAGGAAAACCGCTATAACCTTGGGCTGTCAGAGCTAGTTGTTGTTTTTCCACCAAAGATTTATACAATCTGGAAGTGCGCCCCTCGCTCAACAGTCGGCTGATAATTTCATAAACAGCGTTATCTGGATGAGTAATTGCCGGACGGTGATAACCTTCTAAATACCAAGGTTGGGAAGGTAGTTCTAAAGTGACTTCTTGTGTTTTAGTTTGCTTGGGTTCTACAGGAATTTTCGATTGGGGTTTGGGTTTGCTGGGAAAACGCCCAAAGTAAATTTGTGCGAGTCGTTTGACTTCGTTGGGGTTGACATCACCGACAATTGCGATCGCTAAATTATTTGGTGCATAGTAAGTATCAAAAAACTGCTTCACATCTTTTGGTGTGAGGTTGCGGATATCTTGGTCATAACCAATCACAGGCCGTCTGTAAGGATGAACTTTATACGCCGCATCGATGAATTTCTCCACCATTAGCCCGATAGGTGAATTTTCTACCCGTAAGCGCCGTTCTTCCAAAATTACATCTTTTTCTTTATAAAACTCCCGACTGAGTACAGGTTCCAAAAATCGCTCCGACTCCAGGGACATCCACAGTTCTAACTTATTAGATGGAAAGCTGTAAAAATAACGGGTGGCTTCGGTGGAAGTATTCGCATTTAAGCCTACACCACCCGCTTGTTCGACAATTTGTCCCATTTCGTTTTGCTTGACTAGCTTGGCGGCTTGGGCTTCCACCTGCTTAAATTCCGCTTGTAACCGCGCCACATCAGTTTTTTTTATTCTCTGCCTTAGCCGTTCTAATTTGGCTATCTAACTGTTCTAGGCGTTCTAAAAGCGGCTTTTCAGCTTTGTAATCTGTAGTACCAATCCGTTGCGTACCTTTAAAAGCTAAATGTTCTAGAAAGTGCGCCACGCCTGTTTTACCATCAGGCTCATCCACACCACCAACATCAGCGTAGGTTAAAAAAGAAACTACAGGCGCTTGATGGCGTTCTAAAACAATGAACTTCATCCCATTATCTAGTTGAAACTTCGTCAATTGCTTGACTACTCGGTCTAAATAAGGCTGAATCGAGCTTTTCTCTGGTGCTTTGCTGGGTTGGACTGTGCGTGGTGGAGGTGGTGCAGTTTGAGTTTGCGCCACAGCCATTTCTGGTAGAGAACCCGAAACTAAAATTGTGACAGCAAACAAGGTAATAAACAGCCGCAACAGTTTGAGCGAGAGTTGATTTGACCAATTTAAAACTGTTTTCAGGCTACGCAAATGATTCATAAGCAATATAGGTTGAAGTGTAAAGTGTGAAGTCTGAAGTCTGAAATATCGTATCCGCTTGATTACTTATGCCAAATAACTTTCAAACCCCACCCCGCCAAAGCTGTGCTTCGTCTCCCCTCCCGTAAACGGGGAGGGGTTTGGGGGTGGGGTGCAATGATTGTGGAAATCATAACTAATCAACTGGACTTGATAGAACAACAAATTTCATCTTCATCTTTTACACTTCAGACTGGTATTGTCAAATTCCCCATCCAGAGAAACAGGTCAATATTTGGGCAGGGCGTTAATCTTGTATTAAGCTTTCCGTGCTTTTTGTACTCGACGTTAGACAATAATGCTACCAATCGTGTTCCGGAAATCACACCGTAACTGTTATGCGAGTTTTTAATTCTCCCCCACCTTCAGAAGCACAAACACGCACCCGCATTTTACAAGCGGCCCGGCGACTATTTGCTTCGCAAGGATTTGATGGTACAACTACCCGCGATTTAGCCCAAGCTGCTGGCGTGGCTGAGGGTACGTTATTTCGGCATTTTCCGAATAAAAAAGCCATTTTAGTAGAAGTAGCGACGGGTGGCTGGGTGGAGATATTAACGGATTTGCTAACAGAATTGAGTGAAATGGGCAGTTATAAGGCTGTAGCCCAGGTGATGCGCCGGAGGATGTGGAATTTCCAGAAAAATGCTGATTTGATGCGGGTGTGTTTTATGGAAGTGCAGTTTCATCCTGATTTACGCGATCGCATTCAAATCGAAGTTATCAATAAAATGACAGATGTAGCCGAAGCCTTTTTTCAAACTGCAATGGATAAAGGCATTTATCGCCAAACCGATGCCAAACTTGTTGCTAAAGTATTTTTAGGGATGTTTGCGATCGCAGGTTTTTCTAACAACACCCTCATGGAACCCGACGCTTCTCCCCAAGAAATGCAGCACATGGCTGAAGGATTGGCGGATATTTTTCTCAATGGTGTATTGGTGAAGGAGTAGAGGCAGGAGGCAGGGGGCAGGGGGAGACATATTTACTCAGTACTCAGCACTGTCTTAGCTTGTTGACTCCATTGCTGGACTAACTCAATTGATGGACACAAGTCTCGTCGTTGCAAGGTGGCTACTTGCAAACGCATAATTTGTCTGTGCAATCTATGGCTGGGAGTTTGGGCTAATTGGGCGACAGAACCGATTCCTGCATGAAGCAATAAGCCACAATATTGTGTGCCAACACTGGGAATGCGGGATAAATCAGCTAGTGCTACCCATTTATTGACATACTGGAGATGAACTTGTAATTTACTAGCTAACGCTAATTTAGCTTCTAGAGTTTTGCCTTGATTGAAAAGACTGCGTGTAGTTTTAATGCCGCAAATTTGTAGTTGCGATCGTTCTTCTTGGCTTAATCCCGGTAATTGTTCAATCGGCCAGTCACCATATTGAATCAAACTTCGACTTTTATCTATAGGTTTAGCAGACATTGTTGACAATCAGATATGGGTAGTTGGGAAAAAATTTCCCTTTTTGGATATTAATTCGCTAAAATCTTGATACAAACACAAGTAAGGGCGTATAAATCGACGTTCCCATAGGATACGGAAGTTCTACCCTACACCCTCTACACCCTTACACCCTTTAAATTTTCACTTCTTCCCTAAATTCCGTTTCATGGCTTCTAATTCGTCTTCTGTTTCCCAACGGCGGAACTTTTCTTCTAAGTCATCGAAACTTCTCGAAGCACTTGTAGAAGAATTCCACCAACCATTAGTTTCTATGCGTTGTTGTTGGGCTTGGGCTTGGGCGCGTGCTGTTTGTGCTTCTGCGGCTTTGGCTTGCACTTCCTGTCTGCGTACCTGGATTTTTCGCAATAATTCTTGAGATTGATTCAGGCGTTCTTTTAGCCCTTGCATGTGTCCCCATTTTTGGTTTCCTTCTCGCAGGAGGGCGGCTTCTCGTTCTTGGGCGGCGGCGGCTAAGTCTTGCCTACCCGCATCCTTGGCTTTCTGCACGCGGATGTGCCAACGCTGAATTTCTTGGGCGGTGGAGAGAATATCGTCTTGCGATCGCTTTTCTTGGACTTGTAAATCTGCTATTAGCTTTAAAGTATCTTCTTCTTGCTGACGTAGTTGCTCTAACAGCGCCTCTAACTCCAAATGTGGATTATTACGCAAGAATTCTTCTAAACGGTTTTCTAAAAACCGACTCAAATCATCAAATAAGCCCACTGCCAGAACTCCAGGGTTGGGTGCGTGACTATTTTATTGTAATCAATTATTCCCAATCAACAATTCGTCTTTTGGTCGAAGCGAATTGTTAAGTAACCGTTATATAGCCAAAATATTATGAATACTTTACACAATCTTCTAAATATTTCTTGATATTTTCCCCTCTGCTGACTTTTTATTTTCAACTTAAATATACCTGTGATTATCAATGATGAATTGGGCAATCTAAAAATAACTTTCTAATACTTACTGGAAGTATGAAACTTGGGATAAGGCTTGACTCAATTCCATTTAAATATGCGGTTAAACGTAATTTCCTACTCCGCTTTGTTCTAGGCAGCACTACCATTTTTGTGAGCCTTTGCGCTTATTACACGTATATAGCGGCTCGCCATATCGCACTAGCAGATTTAAAACAAACTGCTTTTCAAACAGTGCAAAGAGGCGTTGATGAAATTGAAGAGTGGTTACACGTCCGCAAAGTAGAAGTACAAACAATTGCTAATACTTCAACGGTTCGCTCCCTAGAATGGTCTGTAGCAGAACCGTATTTACAAGCAGAAGTGCAGCGAATTCATGAATTTTTTTTTCTTTCAAATAGTTAGTCCCGATGGTTCATTTGCTAATACGAAAGTTGGTCGCTCAACCAAGAATATTAAGGATAGAGACTTCTTTCAAAAAGCATTAGCAGGACAAAGCAATATTTCCGATCCCTTTATTAGCCGTTCCACAGGGATTCCTTTAATTGCGATCGCTACCCCTATTTATGCCAATTCTCAAGCTAATAATTCACCAATTGGTGTGTTTCATGGCAATGTCAAAGTTGATAGCATTGATAATATTGTTAACTCGCTGCGCTATGGCAAGAACAGCTATGCTTTCGCCCTCAATTCTCAAGGACAAGCAATTGTTCATCCTGATGCAGCATTAATGTCAACAGTCGAAAAACCCGCTCCCAGTCTGCTGCAAAATCCTAATTTAAGGGCGATCGCCAAGCAGATGGTCAACAAAAAACAGGGAATTGAGTTACTAGAAATTGATGGTACTCAAAAATATGTGGCATATCTTCCCTTACATGAAGCTAATTGGTCTTTGGCTTTAGTGATTCCCCGCGAAAATATTGAATCTCGCTTGCGTCTTTTAGATGTAATTGCTTTGATTGTGGCAGGATTAACAATCACAATGATTACTGTTTTGTGGCGGGTGCAAGCCTTTGAACAAGCACAACTGAAAAAATCTCAAGCGGCGGCTGAGACAGCAAACCTCGCCAAAAGCGAATTTTTAGCTAACATGAGTCATGAACTGCGGACACCTTTAAATGGGATTTTAGGTTGCGCTCAAATTTTACTACGTTCCCAAGGTTTACCAGAAAAAGAAAAACATCACGTCAATATTATTGAACAATGTGGTTCCCATTTATTGACATTAATTAATGACATTTTAGACTTGTCAAAAATTGAAGCGAGAAAACTAGAACTACATCCTGATGATGTTTATTTTCCTTCTTTTCTCCAGGGAATTTCTGAAATTTGCCAAATTCGAGCCGAACAAAAAAATATTTTGTTTGTTTATGAACCTGCGAGTAATTTACCTACAGGGGTTCATATCGATGTTAAGAGATTGCGTCAGGTATTGTTGAATTTGCTGGGAAATGCTCTTAAATTTACCGATGCAGGTCAAGTTAGTTTTAAAGTAGAAGCGATCGCTGATCATCAACCAACAAAAAACCACTGCATTCGCTTTTGGATTCAAGATACAGGAATTGGTATAGCACCAGCCGAACTTAACAAAATTTTCCTCCCCTTTGAGCAAGTGGGAGAGAAAAAGCGTCAAACTGAAGGTACAGGACTGGGTTTAGCCATTACTCGTCAGTTGGTACAGAAGATGGGTGGCGATATCCATGTTAAAAGTCAGCTTGGAGAAGGTAGCACCTTCTGGTTTGAGTTGGAAATCCCAGAAGCCAGCGAATGGGTACAATCAGCGACAACTGCATCCGCCGGACAAATTATTGGTTTTGAAGACAGTCCGCTAACAATTTTGATGGTAGATGATCGCTGGGAAAATCGCACAGTCATTACCAACTTGCTGCAACCACTTGGTTTTAATTTAGTCGAAGCAACCAACGGTAAAGAAGGTTTAGCAAAAGCCATCGCATTGAAACCAGATTTGGTAATTACAGATTTACTCATGCCAGAAATGGACGGGTTTGAATTGATTCAACATCTGCGCCAAACTCCAGAGATTCAAGATGTCAAAATTATTGTTTCTTCTGCTAGTGTCTTTGAAACTGATCAACATCGCAGCCTCGAAGCTGGTGGTAATGATTTTCTCAGTAAACCTGTACAAGTAGATGAATTACTCAATCAATTAGAACATCTTTTAAGTTTGACATGGATTTACCAATCGTCTCAGACTCAAGCAGCAATAACTAATAACTTGGCTACAGCTAATCATCAAGCAGATTTATTAATTCCTCCCTCTGCGGAAGTTTTGCAAGAACTGATCACATTAGCAAATAAAGGCAATTTTAATGGAATTCTCAAGTGTGCTGATCAGCTGGAGACTTCTGATCAAAATTTTACTAACTTTGCTAATCAACTGCGACAACTAGCAAGGCAATTTGATGAAGATGTCCTGATTAGTTTTTTGCATCAATATGAGGTAGAGTCAAAATGACAGTCACAATATCAGACGAAAAATATGTTGGCGATCGCCATCCACGCGGCATTGTTTTAGTTGTTGATGATAATCCTAACAACTTACAAGTTTTATCTAGCTTTTTGGATGAATCTAGCTTTGAAGTTTGGGCGGTTCGTAGTGGCGAAAAAGCCCTACAAAAATTAAACAACAATAATTTACCCGATTTAATTTTGCTAGATGTGATGATGCCAGGTATGGACGGCTTTGAAACTTGTCAACATCTCAAAAATGATCCTCGTTCTGAGAATATTCCAGTAATTTTTATGACTGCCCTTTCGGAAACTGCCGATAAAGTCAAAGGATTACGATTAGGCGCTGTAGACTACATTACCAAACCTTTTCAACATGAAGAAGTATTAGTGAGGATTGAACATCATTTAAAGTTGCGGAACTTGACCAAAACTTTGATGACCAAAAATGCTGAACTGCAAAAAACTCAAACACAACTTATTCACGCCGAAAAGGCAGCAACTTTAGGTCAATTAGCAGCCGGAATCGCCCATGAAGTGAATAATCCCATTAATTTTATCGCTGGTAACTTAAGTTTTGTCGAACAGTATGTTCAGGAGATAGTTAATTTACTCCAACTCTATCAAAAGTATCTACCTGACCCACCCAATGAAATTCAATCTGCTATTAAATCAACTAATCTGAGTTATTTATTAAATGATTTATCGAAAATTCTCCAATCTATGCAGGTTGGTACAGAACGGGTTACAGAAATTGTATCCTCTTTAAATAAGTTTTCTCGCCACCGAGAAGCAGGTAAAAAACCAGCAAATCTCCATGAAGGTTTAGAAAGTACACTCCTCATTCTTGGTCATCGGTTGAAAGCAAATAATCATCGTCCAGCGATTCAATTAATCAAAGATTACGGAGATTTACCACTAGTTGATTGCTATCCTGGCGAAATCAATCAGGTTTTTATGAATTTGATTTGTAATGCTATCGATGCGATTGAGGAAAATCAAAAAAGTAAAACATTTCCAGAAATTGCCCAAAGCCCTGGTTTAATTCATATTACAACAGATGCAATTGATGATAAAGCTATAATCAAAATTGCCGATAATGGCTCAGGAATTAGTGAAGTCGATCAAACTAAAATTTTTGATGCTTTCTACACCACAAAACCCATAGGTAAAGGCACAGGTTTGGGTCTATCGATTTCTTACCAAATTGTGGTCAACAATCATCATGGCAAATTATATTACAATTCCAAAATAGGTGAAGGTTTAGAGTTTGTAATTGAGCTACCTATTAGATAAACTCTGGCACTATAAATGCTGCTGTAATAAACCAATTATGACTTCGGGTAATTCTAAATGAGGGAGGACTCCAGCATCAGCGATCGCATAAAATTTAGATACAGCATTGGGATTTAAATTCGCCAACCTCCGCCCTAATTTGATACTGGTAAATTGGGCTTCCTCACCCCAAAAAAACACAGTTGGAATAGTTAACTGTTGCTGATATAAACTCAAATCAAAATATAAATCACCCCGCAAAAATGCCAAAGCTGCAAACCTAGCATTCGGTTGTTGTGCTGAAGTTAAATAAGCAGCGACCATTTCTGGTGAAACGCGTCCGGGTTTGGCAAACAGAAAACTTTGTAAAAAATTTCGCACTGACAATTCATTCTCTGCACCCAAAGCATAGATTAAACTATCTACTAGCGGTGTATTGATAACAGAAAGTGGGAGCCTGCGTCCAGCACCTTGACCAAAATCATCAAACCCCGAAGGACAAACTAAATATAGTGATTGAAATAATTGTGGTTGAGTAATAGCCAAACGAACAGTGAAAGCAGCCGTCAGAGATGAGGCGATAACTGTTACAGGTTGGCGACAAGTTTGAGTAATAAATTCAGCCAGCGTCGTCAAATAATCCTTAATTTGATAATCGCGTACAGGGTGTGCAGAATCTCCCCAACCAATTAAATCAGGCGCTAAAATACGATATTCGTCCGCGAAAGCTGGGTACACCTTCGACCATTCATAAGCCGAAGCGCCACCCCCAAAATTATGTAGAAATAATAGTGGCGATAAATCTTCACTATCAGCATTCAACCAAGGTGCAGATGTCTGAGTATAATACACCATCGCTCCCAAGGAAGTATGAATCACTTTCTGCCCAAAGCCAGGAGGTTGAAACTGAAGCATAAAAAGTATGAAGTATGAAGTGTGAAGTCAAGATATTCCTAGATACTTTACAAACATCTCTCTCCCTTGTCTCCCTTGTCCTCCTTGTCTCCCTTGTCTTCCAGCAAAATAATCAACAACCTAGCGATTATCCCTCGTAATATGAGTTAATTCATTTAAATTGTCGCCACTAATTTTATAAGCATTACCAAAACCAAGGACAAAACGGCCAGAACTGGGAATTAGTTGAAAAATCCGAAAGTCACCCAAGCTTTTTAAGACTTCAATCATTTCACCAAAGCGTTCTTGCAGTTGGTCAACAATTTTATTCCAAGTCTCTGTATCTCGTTCTATTAACGTCGCAGTACAATCAAAACTTAGACGACGACGAGCAAAAATGTTATTACTTTTTGTTTCATCTTCAATAAATAAAATACTCACACGGGGATTAGCATAAATATTTTGTGAGTGGGCTGCCAAGTCGCTAATATAAATATAAATATTTTTGGCTGCATCACTAACGAAAGGCGCATAACTGCTGTTAGGTATGCCTTCTGGACTGATAGTGCTAATAATGACACTCTGAAACTCTTGCAGAAAATTGACGTATTCAGCTTGAGCTTTTTCTAGCTGACTCATAAGTAAGTTTTTGTATGATTAATAACGTTTAAGTAAGTATTTTAGGGTGTTTTTGCGATCGCAAAACACCAACTTATTGTACCTACTTCCTCATCTTCAAGACCAAAATCGATATCATGTAACAAGAAATCAAGTAATGAGGACGCAATTGTGAATGACAAAAATCGTTCTCAATGGGACTTAGGCAGGTTTATCAACACCTTGTCTTACTTCGAGGTTATTCCTTTTCTCAACTGCATACAAAAACTTATCCAAGGTCGTCCCCAAGACACACAACATAGACCTAATGGAGAAAAAAGCGTGGGTGTAATACTAGTAGCGGGTGCAACGGGTGGACTTGGTAAGCGAGTCATCAGGCGACTGAGAGAACGAGGTTATCAAGTTCGCGGTTTGGTACGTGATATTGACAAAGCAAGGTCAATTTTGGGTAACGATGTTGACTTAGTAGTTGCAGACATCACCAAACCCGAAACTTTAACCGCATTAGTCATGGCGAATATTCAAGCCTTAATTTGTTGCACAGCCGTGCGTGTCCAACCCGTGGAAGGTGACACCGCCAATAGAGACAAATATTATCAAGGCGTGAAATTTTACCAGCCGGAAATTGTTGGGGACACTCCCGAAAATGTCGAATATCAAGGTGTGAAAAACTTAGTAGCAGCCGCCGCCAAATATCTCCCCGCCGCGAATGAAAAACTGATTTTTGATTTTACCCATCCCTCTGCTGAATTAAGAAATATTTGGGGTGCATTAGATGATGTGGTTATGGGTGGAGTGAGTTCTAGTAATATTCAACTCACAGAAAATACTGCTGTGTTTGCTGGAAATGTTTCTACAGCAAACTCCGGTGGTTTTGCATCTGTGAGAACGAAAAACTTTGACCCACCTTTTAATCTATCTGGGTACACAGGTGTAGAAATCCGAGTTAAAGGTGATGGACAACGTTATAAACTTTTTCTCCGCCCTGATGCAACTTGGGATGGTTTAGGTTATAGCTATTCTTTCGATACTGTAGCTAATAGTTGGATAAATATTCGCATTCCTTTTGCAGAATTAACACCTGTATTTCGGGCAAAAACTGTTAAAGATGCTCCACCATTAAATACTAGTAAAATTAGCTCATTTCAACTGATGTTGAGCAAATTTGAATATGATGGGGCGTTAAATCCTAAATTTAGCCCTGGTGGTTTTTGTTTACAGGTGGAATCTATCAAAGCCTACGGAGAGAAGACTTTACCAAAATTTATTCTTGTTAGTTCCGCAGGTGTCACCCGTCCCGGAAGACCAGGAATTAATTTAGATGAAGAACCTCCCGCAGTCAGATTAAATGACCAGTTAGGTGGTATTTTAACCTGGAAATTAAAAGGCGAGGATAGTTTAAGAGCTAGTGGTATTCCTTACACAATTATTAGACCTTGCGCCTTAACTGAAGAAAGCAGTGGACAAGAGTTAATTTTAGAACAAGGTGATAACATACGTGGCAAAATCAGCCGCGAGGATGTGGCAGAACTTTGCGTACAAGCGTTAGAAGAAAGTCAAGTACATAATGTCACTTTTGAAGTCAAAGCAACAGAAAATAAAGTGAACTCTCGCAATTGGGAGACGTTATTTTCTGGTTTACAATCTGATAAATAAATCAATACTCTATAGATTGATTAATATATATCAGCATACTTTTTTTGGTGGTGCGATCGCACTACCAAACCTACCTTTTTTAACTCTGCTATATCTTCTTCCTTTGCGCCCTTAGCCTTCTTTGCGGTTTGGACAATGAAAAGCATTCAAGCATTAGGAATTGCGATAGCTTTAGCCATCATTCTCTGGGCTGGGTTATTCTCTAACACAGCATCATCACAGCAAATCGAATCTCGCCTGAATAATTTACAGGCTGATTTTAATCGTATAGAGTCACGGTTAAACCAAATAGAATCTCAACTCGGAAACACTCGCCAGTCTCCTAACTCACGCACAAGAATTACTGTACCACAGTCAAATCGACGGAATCTATCACAAGCAGAACGGGATAAAATGTTTGACCGTTTAGCGACTTTAGTGGTTGAATTAAAACAACAAGTGAATACTTTAGAACAACGCATTACTAAATTAGAATCTCGTTAATTAATATGGTAGAAAATATTTCAGATGCAATGACATACGAGGGTGGTTGTCATTGTGGCGCAGTACGTTTTCGAGTTATTGTTAACAACCACAAAGTTGATGATTGTAACTGTTCAATTTGCCGAAAAAAGGGCTTTTTACATTTAATAGTCTCCAAGGAAAAGTTTACGTTATTGCAAGGTGAAACTGAGTTAACAACTTATAAATTTAATACAGGCGTTGCTCAACATAAATTCTGTAAGACTTGCGGGATACATTCTTTTTATATTCCCCGTAGTCATCCTGATTGTATTGATGTCAATGTTAGATGCTTAGATGGCGATGTCATCTCAAATTTTGAAATTGTTCCTTTTGATGGGATGAATTGGGAAGCCAATATTCACAAGTTGATTAATTAAGATGATTGTCAATAGAGGAAATAGGGAACACATTTATGTGGATAATTTACAAACATCCCTATCCCTTTTCTTCTTCATCTCCCTTGTCTCTATTATTCACATATCAATAAGTAATTACATAGGTGTTCATAATTTTAATCATCTTCGTGAATAACTCGCAGAAATACAAAAGATGGAATAGCAAATAAAATTCTACTGAATTGTTGCGAAAAGTAAACACTAATCAGCTTAAATTCCTGATTTATTCAAAGGTTGGGAGCCATTTTTTCACAAATTATTTATAACTGCTATAGTGTTAATGTATGCTCTAGAGTAAGGGCAGATAAGTTATCTGTGATTTATTGTTATTTGAAGAAAAAACACAAAATATATATTTTTGTAGAGCAATTGCTAAAGAAAGATGATGAAACTCCAACCGCAGGCGATGGAGATTATATAAAAGTTGTACTAGGAGTGAATGGATATCTGATTAGCCTGTTTTACAAGCTGATATATCTGAATAAAGGGAATCTCTTCAATCAAGCAAGTATAGGAAAATTATTCAGTTTGTATCAGTAATTAACCCTTTAGAATTAGGGAAAATTTCTATGAATCAACCATATCTCTCTCCCGATGATTTACCTTCTCATAAAACAACACTAATTAGTGAAGTATTACTTAGTCAGTTAGAAGAGACAGTCAAACAAAGGTTTTTTGCAGTTTGCGATCGCACTGTCCGTCTTTTATTATCTAGTTGTCATTGGTATTTCAAAATCAATAGCGGTATTCTCATATTAATTATGGTTTGCCATGATATCGAAAGTTATCAGAACATTATGATGACTGTGCCGCATTTAGCGGAAAAGTTAAAGCAATTTGCTAACCAAGCCAAAATTAGTATTAGTTCTCCAGTTAACCAAGGCGTTCCTTGGGTAATCAGTGTCAATGATATCTTTTTCGGAGAAGAATCATCTGAGCGTTGACTTCCAATAAATCAAGGGGTGTATAAACTCAAATATTGCATTAGAAGACTGAAGTCACAGGCCAGCTGCTAAAAAAATACTGGCTTGGCTACACAGGCAAAACCCACCAAGCCGCTAGTAAGTCGCTGTTTGTGTAGCCTTAAACTCCAGTCTAAGAGATACAAATTTAACAGTGAATAGTGAACAGTTATCAATAACATACTGATAACTGATAACTGATTTAAAAATCTAAACTCGGCCAGTCTGATTCACGATAATAACGTGTCATATCATCAAACTTCCGCAATTCAACTCGGTTAACCAGAAATTCTGGCGAATTTTCTAGCCATTGTTGATTTAATTCCGCAAGTAAATCACTGAATTTATTACGGTCTAAATCTGGCGTAATATCGCCAAAATAGCCCAATGTAATGTGGGCTGTGAGGTGATAATGTTGTTCAATCCCCAGTGCAATCAATTTGGGATTTTGATAAATTGTGCGGCGGAATTGAATTATTTGTTCATAAGAACTTTCATCTTTGGGGACTAAACAAACCGCCAAAGCTCTTGGCATGAGAACTAATCCCAACATTTGCCAGTAAATTGGATGAGTTGCTGGTGTTATGGTTTGTTGATATTGTTGAAATATTTCCCCTGTGTAACGGTGTAATTCTTCCTCAAACTTGGGATTTTTCTCACAAGCATCAAGATAAGCATGATCCCAAATCAAATCTGCCAAAGTTAAATGAAAGCTGGCAGGTGGTACAGGGACAATCAAATCCTGGTTTACAGGTAACTGTAAAAGTTGCTGTTGGTAGGTTGTTAAGGTTGCGTAGAAAGCAGCGTTTTCCGCCGCTTCTTCTGCGGTTGGGGTAATTAATGTATAACCAGGAAAAGGCGCTGCTTGTCTGGTTCCAGAAGCAGGTAAAAATTTAGAAGACTCCTGGATATGCTGAACTTGGGTTTTATATGATTCTGGTAGCATCATTCTTGCTACCCGGTTCAGGTAAGTTTGGTAGTTGTCGTCCAATCTTCAATAGCCTCACGTTCTTACTTGATAGATTTTAGGGAAAATTATCCAGTTGTGACTAAGTTGACTTAAAAAGTATTGAGGATTGGAGTAAGGGAGTGGGGAGAAAATGTTGAGATGGGTGTAACCCGAATTTCTCACGCATGGGTAGGGAGTGTGGGAAGTGTGGGGAGAGAGGGAAGTGTGGGTGGAAAGATTTCTTCACCATCCACCCACACCTCCCACCCCTCCCACACCCCTAGATTTCTCTCTTGTGAGAAATCCAAGCCTACTCCCCACTCCCTTTATAGATACGAGGTTGATATATATGCCGATTTTGGTTTACTGGGGTGAAGATGACTTTGCGATGGAAAAAGCGGTTAATTCGTTACGCGATCGCATTTTAGATCCCTTGTGGACAGATTTTAACTATTCTTATTTTGCGCCTGATCAATCTGATGCTGCGATTGCCGCTTTAAATCAAGCGATGACACCGACTTTTGGTGCTGGTGGACGTTTGGTTTGGCTGATAAATACCAACCTTTGTCAACAATGTCCTGAAAATGTGTTGGCGGAATTGACACGCACTTTACCAGTCATTCCAGAAAATTCCTATTTATTGCTTACCAGTCGCAATAAACCAGATGAACGGCTGAAATCTACCAAATTGCTAAAACAATTCGCCACAGAGTTTCGGGAATTTTCGCTGATTCCCCCGTGGAAAACCGAATTAATTGTGCAAGCTGTTCAGCAAGCGGCGCAAACTATAGGTGTACAACTCGCGCCGAAAACTGCCGAACTGTTAGCAGAAACTGTGGGTAATGATACAAGGCTGCTTTACAACGAGTTAGAAAAATTGCGGCTGTATCATCTGGATAGTAAAAAGCCTTTAGATGTCGAGACTGTTAGTAAATTAGTCAGAAATACTACGCAAAATAGTTTACAATTAGCAGCAGCAATTAGAACAGGTGATACAGGCAAAGCTTTAACTGTATTGACTGATTTGCTAAATGCGACCGAACCAGGATTACGGATAGTGGCAACATTAATTGGTCAATTTCGCACTTGGTTATGGGTCAAAATTGTCACAGATAGCGGTGAGCGTAACCCGCAAGCGATCGCTCAAGCCTCTGATGTGAGCAATCCTAAACGTATCTACTTTTTACAACAAGAAGTCAAATTACTGTCTGTGCAGCAACTAATTTCGTGTTTACCGTTACTGTTGGAGTTAGAAATCAGCCTTAAACAAGGATCTGCGGAAATATCCACACTCCAAACCAAAGTAATTGAACTTTGTCAAATATGTAAAGGCAACGGAAAATACATATAAAATTTCGGTACACTGAAATTTCGATTGGAACTTCTCACTCCCAAAATAATTCACAATCAATAAAGCACCTTTAAGATTGAGTCCTGTGTCACAGACATGATGAACAAAATTACTAACTTTTTTTTCCAAGATGCGCTGGAAAATTTATTACCTAAAAACTTTTTTTTTAGGAGTGATGACTACTGTAAGTTTGTTAGCCAGCACATTGACATTTACAGCCAAAGCTGATGCTCAAACTCCTACAGTCAATAATAATGAAATCGTCAGCTATGCCCAAGCTGTCTTAGCAATGGAGCCATCACGCCAACAAGCCTTTAGCGAAATCAAAAAATTAATCGGTGGCGGAGAAATTCCCCAGATTGTTTGTAACGAGCCTCAAAGCATTAACAGTCTACCACGCAAAGCCAGAGATATTGCCGTCAATTACTGTAATCGCTCTCAAAAAATCGTGGAAGAAAATGGTTTAACCATTGAGCGGTTTAATAATATTACTCTCGAAATTCAAAATAACAATAACTTAAAAAGGCAAATTTACAATACCTTAATTCGCTTACAAAAAAAATAATAATTTTGATAATAGCAACAATCAAAATTCTCAAATTTAGCGGATTGGAATTGTAATCACAAATTCTGTACCTGTGCCTGGTAATGAAATACACTGTAATGACCCGCGATGCTTTTCAGTCACTATTTGGTAACTAATCGATAAGCCTAAACCAGTTCCCTTACCAATTGGTTTAGTAGTGAAAAAAGGATCAAATAAACGACTTTGTACTTCCTGGGGAATTCCTGTCCCATTATCAGCAATATGAATACTAATATTTTCCTGGTCACATACAGAAGAAATGCGAATTATTGGCTGTGAACAAAGATTTTTTTCCCAAGCTTCATCTAAAGCATCAATGGCATTGGCTAAGATATTCATAAATACCTGATTTAATTGCCCAGCAAAACATTTAATTTCAGGCATTTCACAATAATCTTTAATAACTTGAATTTCGAGGCGATGAGGTTGGGCTTTCAGACGATGGCGCAAAATTAACAAAGTGCTATCTATACCATCATGCACATTTGCACTTTTAAATTCAGCTTCATCTAAGCGTGAAAAAATTCGCAAAGAAAGAACGATTTGATGAATACGTTCTGCACCTACCTTCATGGAAGTTAAGATTTTTGGTAAGTCCTGGAGGATGTATTCAATATCAACTTCCTGCATGACATCTCGAATATGAGCGTCTGGATAAGGATAGGATTGTTGATAAAGTTGAATTAAGTGCAAGATATCTTTAACATAATTTTCCGCGTGTCCCACATTACCATAAATAAAAGTCACGGGATTATTAATTTCATGGGCAACACCAGCAACTAATTGTCCTAAAGATGACATTTTCTCGGTTTGAATGAGTTGAGCCTGAGTTTGCTTTAACGCATTTAATGTATGCTTTAAATCACGATTTTTGCGTTCAATTTCTTGTGTACGTTCTTTGATTCTCTCCTCTAATGTTTCTTTAGCAGCATACTGTTCTGTTAAAAGCTGTTTTACTTGTTGAATTAGCTGATTTAAAGCAATAGCTAGAACACCAACTTCATCTTGAGTAGTTACTGGTGCTTGTAAGTCAAAATTGGCATCTTCTGTAACTTTTTTGGCAATTTTGGTCACAGCTTGCAAAGGACGAGTGATTTTCTGACTAATTAAATAGCCGATAAATGTAACAAGTGTTCCTCCTAATAAAAACAAAATTTCTAAGCGTACCCAAAGCCAGTCTTGAGCTGTTTCTAATTTCAAGGTTGGATAAAGTACAGTGGTAATTAAAGACTGACTAGCTCCTTGAAATAAGATACTTTTGACGAAATACCCTTGTTGATTAATAACTACTTTGATGGTAGATAAAGTAGGAGCAGGAGGTTGCCATTTTAACTGCTTAATTTCTGGTATAGTTGATGCAATAATTGTGTCTTGTTTTGTAGTGACTATTTGTTTAGCAGAGCCAATAGCAATTTGTTTTAAAAATGACTCATCTACTAAATTACCAATAATAATTCCGCCAATAATTTTTTCAGCAGATTTAATTGGTATAATGGCTACTTTTAATATTTGTGGACTACCTTCTACATCCACAAAATCATTGAAATTAGCTCCACTAGTGGCAAGGTTAGTAATAGTTTTATCAAGTAACTTAGCATCATTTAATCTTGCATGTCTCATTTCGACCAAAGTATTACTACTAGTATCAACTACTTTGATCCAATCAAGCTCCAATGTAGTTCTGATCGGTAGTAAATCCTGTAGCAGCTTTTCTGTATCTTTTTGTTCAATAGCTAAGTGAATTGTTTCACGTCCGGCTATTAAATTCACTTGAATTTCTAAATCTTCCTGTTCATGCTGAAAATCTTTGTAGACTCTTTCTGCAAAACTCGCAACTTCTTGGCGAATATTCTGTTCAAGGCTATTGGTAAACCAATGTCCAATAATTAATAAACACAATATAAATATGCTCAAAAATATAGCAAGAGATGAGAAAACTATTTTCTGGCTGAGATTGAGCCGGAAGCGAAACTTTCTTCGCATAGCAGTTATAAATGTATTTAATTATGAGGAATAAAGCCTTTATCTTGCAGTAGTTTCGTTCCTTCTGGACTAAAGACAAAATCGATAAATTTCTGGGTGTTAGATGTAGGTGTCTTCTGCCAAATTAGCCCTAAATGACGTACCATTTGGTATTTGCCATTAGTGAAATTTGCTTTATTTGGTGCAGTACCATTCAAGTTGAGGCGATTGACTGGTAATTGATTAATTAAGGAATAAGCTAAAGAAAAAGCACCAATGGAATAAGGAGTGCTTTGTAAAGTATCAATTAGCTCTCCTTCTTTATTTAAAATGACAGCCTGAGTTGTAGTTTTATCTTGACCTAAATAGTATTTTCGCAGTAATTTTTTCGCAGACTCATCTTCAGGTCTATCTAAGACCAAGATTTTAGCATTCGGCCCGCCTAATTCTTTCCAGTTGGTAATTTTGCCAGCGTAAATTGACTTTAACTGATCAGTTGTTACATTCGTTACGCCTTTAACGCTGTTGTGAGTAGCAACGATAAGCAAATCTTCTGCTAATTCTCGATATTGAATTTTACCATTATCCTCTTCTGGCTTGAGTTTGTGACTACTACTAGCAATATCGACAATACCATTTTTCAGTGCAGCGATCGCTCCTTCTGATTGACCTTGTGAAACAAACTCAAATGTGGCTGTTTGGTTATTAGCTTGATAAGCTTCTGTGAGTACTTTTAAAACAGTGACAGATGAACTAGAACCAGCCAGTTTGATAGGTGGCTGGGTTTGGGGATTATTTTGACTGTTATTTGTCGGACTAGTTGATTTGACAGAGTTACAACTACAAAGTCCTAACACGACTAATCCTAAGAGAATTCGAGTAGTAATAATTTTCACGGTGAGTCAGCCAATACCTTTTTCAGAATAATTCTCATTTTAGATTACCCAAATACTGAGGCAGAATAACAGTAAATAATCGTGAAATTACGGTGTAAAGAACTCTTGATTGCAACAGCGATACTTGTAAATATTGATAAGTTTTGTATCGCTATAAATACCAAGATTTTGCTACTGTATTTCTGCTGGCGATCGCGCTTTTGTAGTTCATCCAACTCTCAGGAAGACTACCAGCGAAACGCAAAATTTTTATACCAGTAAATAAAATTAAAAAGTTTGAATTTAGTGGCGCATTCTCTAAACCCACTATAAAATCAGACTCAATCTTTATGTTGATGCCAATATTGCTATTTAATAGCAGGAAATTTGCTATGAGAAAAATTAATAAATCTATATTTTTAACTTTGACTACTGTTGGTTTATCAGTCAGTTATTCAAGTTTATTTGCTACTGAAAATCATCTTCGGCAAGCGGCTAATTCACCAAAGCAATTATTTGCACAGTCCCAAACCATACCTTATGTATATGAATATTTAGATAAAAATAAACCAGAAAGTTACAACTTTTTGAAAAAGCAACTAGACGCATCTATTCAAGATGCTAAAAAGCCAAGTCAAGATAAAGTAATCAATAACCTTTGGGCATTATCCACCACTAACTCCAAAATTAAAACGCGAGAACGGGACGGTAAAACAGAATTTTTGATGGTGAGTTGGCTATATACACCAAATCCTAGTACAGACTGGCCTGTAGGCACAAAAGAAATCAGCCGTCAAACTTGGTTAACAGCGTTTCCCCAAGTCCAAGAATTTTGCCAAAACTGCAAAGGAACAGGAATTAACTTAACAGGAAATGTAATGTTAGCTTTGAGATTACAGCAGTATTTAGGCTTGATTTTAAATAAAAGTGCTAATAAAACCCACTTTGTAGAAATGTGGGTCAAAGCAGAAGACTTAAGCAGACCATGTATTGACCCAGAAATTAACGATTCGACTTGCAATGTTTTACCTGTTCCTGTAATTAAAAGTAATTCTTTGCTGCACGATATTTATCAAAACTCTTTTGAGAATGATAAAAAAGAATATTATCCTTGGACTGGTTTAGGTTATACATACGATTGGGGAAATCCGAAAAAGCCTCATGTTGGTGCTAGTGAATTTCTCATCAACGGTACTAACGACAAACCAGTTATAGTAGAAGTTGTTGCTATTAAAGAAACTCTAGAATATTGTAATAACCAGTATTTAAAGTAAAAGCTGATTTTTACTTATTAAAAATCAAGAGCCTCAGATCCCCGACTTCTTTAAGAAGTCGGGGATCTTTTTGTTCACAAATAATTTAGGATTACCACATCACCTTCTGGCGTAGCAATCGTAAAATATTACATTATGTACTCTTGTAGGATGAGCTTCTAGCTCGTCCAATAATTATATAAACTTAGATTTAAATCCTATGACCGGAATGGAACCTTGGGCAATATCTGTTGTTAGTGGGGTAGCTGTACCGATTTTTCAAATTCTTTGGGAAGGTGGCGGTAGAGGTTTAAGATTTTTTGGCAAAACTTTAGACGAAAAAACTCAAGAACTAATTTTTGCAGCATCAAAACAATATGTACAGAACTACCAAGAACGACACGGGATTCTCAAAGTATTAGGAATGCGTGAACCTGTAACTTTGGAATCTGTTTATACAGCAGTGCAATTTTTTAAATGATGATGCAATTCAAAGTTTTGAATCTATAGAGAACTTAGAAAAATTTTATCGAGAAGCTAACAGCCGCAGGTTTCAAGCTAAAGATGCGCCTAAACAAGTAGGTATTAAAGTTGCTAATCAAAAGCAATATTTAATGGTACTTGGTGGCCCTGGTGCTGGCAAATCTACATTTTTGCGGAAGATGGGACTAGAAGCATTGAAAGGAAAAAGAGGAGGATTTCAACATAACTGTATCCCTGTATTTATCGAGTTAAAAAGATTTACCTCTAGTGATGTAGATATTGAAAAATTCATTACAGAAGAATTTAGTATTTGTGGCTTTCCATCAGCCGATAAATTTACAGCTAAGGCTTTAGAAGCAGGTAAACTACTAATTTTATTAGATGGGTTGGATGAAATACCAACTAAAAACTTAACTGAAGCAATTAACCAAATACAAAACTTTGTTGATAAATATGATGGTAATCGCTTTATTACTTCATGTCGTACTGCTGCTCACCGTAACTGTTTCCGCCGCTTTAGCGATGTGATTATGGCAGATTTTGATGATGAGCAGATGCAGCAATTCATTGCTAATTGGTTTCAATCAGAAGCAGATAAGCAAGCCAAGACTGGCGATAAATGTTGGGAATTATTACAAAAATCAGAAAACTCTGCGGCTAAGGAGTTAGGACACACACCTTTATTACTAACATTTCTGTGTTTAGTATATGACCGTTCCCAAAACTTTCCTGATAATCGCAGTGTGCTTTATAAAAAAGCTTTGCGGATATTGTTAGAAGAATGGGCTTCAGAAAAGCGAATTTTGCGAGATGAAATATATCAAGGACTGCATACAGAATTAGAAGAAATATTATTATCAGAAATTGCTTATACAGGTTTTGAATCTGACAGACTGTTCTTTTCTCAGCGTGATATTGTCCAGCAAATCAAATCTTTTCTGGCAAGTAATTTAAATGCACCGCAACATTTAGATGGAGAAGCGGTGCTGAATGCTATTGCTGTGCAGCAGGGAATTTTAGTAGAACGCGCCGAAGATATCTTTTCTTTTTCTCACCTCACGCTACAAGAATATTTAACAGCACAATATATTGATGACCATCGCCTAGTTGAGAAATTAGTTACTGTACACCTGACAGATGAACGCTGGAAAGAAGTATTTTTACTTGTCGCTGGTTTGATGCGTAGTGGTGCAGATGATTTGCTGTTGTTGATGGAAAAGGAAGCGCACAAGTATATTAACTCACCCAAGTTGCGAGATTTATTAAACTGGGCGGAACAAATGACGGCTGGCTCACCAGGAGATTATAAATCAGTTGGTAAACGTGCGGTGGCAATTGCTATTGCGACTGCTATCGCTAACACAACCAATAATGTTAATCTGCTCTATTCCAAATATCTAAAACTTAGGTCTGTTTCCAGAATAGATATTAAAGCCGATAGAGACATCTCTGTGAATATCAGAAAATACAGAATAAGCAGAAGTGGAGGTATTGCCTTTATCTCTGAGACAGCTCTAGCAATAGCTGAAGCAAATGCAATTTTCATAAGTAATAACATTATTGACAACATTGATTACATCATTGATGACATTCACTATATCTCAGATGAGATTTTTGTTCCTGATGCGAATGGTATCTCTAACACAGTTGCTCATATTCTGAAAATTGAAAAACTAGAAATCTTCAATAACTTCAACTTTAGTGTACTGATGATTTCTCAATTAGAAGAGTTGAAAGCTCAAATTTCTAATAATACAAGATCACTGCAAGATTTTTCACCGTTTGCTCAACGTCTGCAACAAACTCTACTTAATATATTCAACCTTATCCCAGATATGATCGATTTCTCTAGGGAAGAACATAAAGCGTTAGAAAATTATCTTTATGCAAATCACCTCATCATCCAATGCAAACAAGCAGCCGTGCGGGTGTCTCCTCAAACCTGGGAAGCAATTGAAGCGCGGATGTTGTTAGCTCAAAATAAGTAGTAATGCAAAATTAAATATACATTCGTCATTGCGAATGGAGCAAAGCGGAATGTAGCAATCGCCAAGTCCTGGCAATTGCCGCGCTACGCTATCACTTTGCTCGCAATGACATAAATAATTTTGCGTAACCACTTATTAGTTAGCCGCATCAAAAATTTGTTGTGCAGTTAAATTTAATTGCGGAAAAGTAGGTGAGACAATACTAGCGTTACCTTGAAACGGAGTCATTTGATATTCACCATCAACTAACTCACACACAAAAATAGTCGGTTGTTTAGGATTTCCGATAAACTTTCTACCACCCAATCCAGCATAATCGGCAATCCAATATTCAGAAATTCCCATTTCCTCATAATCTCTAAATTTATTGTAGTAATCGTCACGCCAATTACTCGAGACAACCTCAACTACCAAAGGAACAGATGCGGCTTGACTGACTGTTGAGTACTTTTGAAAAAGCGGTTCATTGTCAAGATTCTCAAGATTTAGCAGCAACACATCAGGTAAATATGCAGATTCAGCAGATGGAGTTTTCACAAATGTAGTTTTAGGAATACAGTAAGGTAAATTCAGACGATCAAACTCCACTGTTAATTTACGCGACAAAAATGCAATCACTTTTTCATGCGATCCGCTTGGAGGTGGCATTTCAAAAATTACTCCCCTGTGTAATTCGTAGAGTTTACTATCGTTGGGATACCATTCAATAAATTCATTGAAGGTAAATAATTTAGGCAAAGCTTGAGTCATAATCTTACCTCCACAAGTATTGTATGCCAATTCGTAATTAACTATTATGAAAATACCGATACAAAAATGAAATTTGGAGGCAATAAGATTAACTCATTTTTGTTTGATAAACCTTGACTAATCTATCAATACCTTTAAACCGATGATCACCCATTTCTTGAAAATCTGAAGCATCTGTCAGCATTTGATAGGTGGCTTCACTAATTACACATTCCCCAGGGGGACAAACAGCTTCCATCCGCGCGGCTAAGTTAATCGTAGCGCCTAGGGCGGTGTAATCTACCCTTTGGGAACTGCCAACATCACCAACGACGGCTTTACCACTATTAATTGCAATGCGTAATTGTAGAGGTTCTTCCCAAAAACCTTTGGCGTTCAATCTTTGCAGACGTGTGAGCATTCCTTTGGCGGCGGCGGTGGCGCGGTCTGCATGGTCTAGCAGTGGTTCGGGAGCGCCAAAAAATGCCATGATACAATCGCCAATATATTTATCTAAAGTGCCACCGTAGGCGAATACTTCTTGCAGCATTTCTTCAAATAAATTATTTAATAGTTGGGCGATCGCTTTTGGTGTTAACCTTTCTGAAAGTGCTGTAAACCCGACTAAATCTGCAAATACAATACTAATTTCGCTTTCTGTTGTCGGCAAACGTCCATCGGGTAAACCACCCACAGAAATTAACTGCTGTACAACGGCAGGGGAATGATAACGTTCTAAGCGGTGACGAATTACTTCTTCGGTTTTAAGTTTTTCTACTAATAGCCAACGCTGGACACTCGAAGCCACCAAATTTGCTAAAGCTGAAAAAAAGCTGAGTTCTTCTTCACCATCATTTTCCCAATGATAAGAAGAAAGATGGGCATCAGCATAAAGAACGCCAACAACTTTATTTTCATCCCACAAGGGTACAGCCATTGCGCTGCGAATACCTTTGACTAAAATACTATGTTCGCCGGCAAATCTTTCATCTTTATGTGTATCAGCAGTTTGAATTGCGACTTTTTCTTCAAATACTTTTTGACAAATACTCCGACTAATCCAACTACCATCAGCTGCTAAGTATTTTTGTTCCGCAGCATTTCTCGTCCCAGCATTAACTAATTCTAAATGATTGCAGCCATTCACATCAATTAATAAAGCCAAGCGGTCAATACTGTCGAGATAACGAAACACTACTTGTTGGACTTGGGAGAAAATTTCTTCTATTGATGCGGCTGCACAGAGATTTTTGGCAATATCTACCAAGTCTTTAAGGCGGGCGATGCTTTTGTTTTTAGTAGTAATATCATCATCTTGACTTTCGGCTGCTATCCACTGCTGTTGTAATTGTTTGACGTTGCGTAATATGGTTCGTTGTTCATTATTATCAGCAATTGGTGGTGGAGGTTTGATTGGTATGACTGGATTGACCAACACTACTACCAAGCTGATGTTTCCTAACCAAATAATATCGCCATTTTGTAAATCTCGTGTGGCAGTCACAAAACTCTGATTAACTTGCGTGCCATTTTTACTACCCAAATCTTCAATAGCCCATGCACCGTTAGCTTTTTTTCGTAACAGCGCGTGTTTTCGGGAGATGCCACCAAAAGGTAAGTAAAGGTCACATTCTGGTAAACGACCAATGGTGAATTCATTTTGATTCACTGTTATCGTTGTTTCTGTTTCTCCTTGTTGTAGGCGCAGTGTAAGTTCAGTCATGAGTATGGTTTGTTTATCCTGGAAGCAAGGGAACCACAATTGAGGTAAAGGATACCAGGATAAATCCTTTACCTTATCTTTATGACACTGTTAATGGCATTCCGACAACTGTCTACCTTAAATTAAGTATCCACGCAAATACAGATGTTGTCGTTGGCATGAAGTACAAATTTACACATTTGGGTACTCCGATATGATATTCAATACCAATTTTATGTGAAGCTCACAGTATTGTATTTTATACAAGGCGTGGTAACTCTACTTATGTATACACCGTAGTTCCCTTGTAGAGAATGGGCTAGGGCGGTATTGTATTACATTAAATTCCACACGGATATGTTGCGATCGCACATGGTAAGCGCAAACCAAATTACTGGAAACCAAGAAATATTGAAATGTAATCAAAAATTTAAATTGCAATTGTGATAGTTAAAAGATGAATTGCGATCGCCTGCAACAAAAAAACCGGGATAAACCCGGTATAATTTTATATTATGTTTGCACTCGGACTGTTAGTGAAACCGTAGTTGTGAGCAATTGAGGGATGCGCCAAGAGATGAGCGATCGTCTGATAACATCAATTACAGCTTGTTCCTTAAAAGTAGAAGCCTGCTCATCTAACAACACCTGTCTCACTCGTCCCTTATTTATCTGCAACTCAAACACTAAATCGCCACAGCAACCCGTATGTAATGAGACAGCTTCTAAATACTGAGTCAGAAGCGCAATCATCTGCTCATTCAACCCTGTCACACTCACAACCTTTAAATGCACGACAGGAGCAATTCTTGATGCAAAGTTGACTGCTGCTAAGTCTATATCTTCAAGACTTTCATCAGCATAACTGTACTTTTCTTTATTTTGTAACCTTCCTGAAGGTGGTTCAGACAGAAAACTCTCCGCTTCCGGTGCGCCTGGAGAGGGTCGATTTTTCTTTTTTTGTTTTTTGGGTATCCTTGTGCGTGTCAAAAACTCCGGTGTATCAGGCGTTACATGAGGTGCAGCAGGCATTATACACGCCCTAATTGGCTCAATACTCATAGCAACACTACCATAAATACCTTGATGGCTGATACCTTCAGCCATTTCTACAGGTACTTGCACCGAAACTGAACCCTGAAGTGGATTAACTCGTACATCATCACTCACCGCCACAAAAGCTGTATATTGCGACAACAGTTGATAAGTCAAAGCCGTATCTGTCACCGCTTCCACACCCAACTTAGTTTCACCATGCACCATCTTATTCATTAATTCCTTGATGCGGGAACGTCCCCAAAGTTGAGCAATGGCGGGGTTTCCAGTTTCCTCAAATTCCAAGTTAATTGTATTTTGGTAGCGTGTACCACCCGCAACAATTCCCGTAATGTGGAGTTTTCCCCCACACGCATCAGGCTTTTTACCAAATAAAACTAACGGCTGTTCCGCAAACAAATCTGGCGGCGTGGCAGGATAGATAATTGGAGAATCACCATCACCTTCCCATTGCAAATTAATGTTAGCCAGAACTGGATTGTTAATTTGACGGTAGAATTTATTGACTACCTCATCCGTTGGTTCATCGTGGCGAATAATGTGAGATATACCCCTTCCTAATTCTGCAATGCGATTGAGTAGAAAACGATTCACCGAACTACCCGCACCAAAGCTATAAAGGCGGTTTCCAGACTTGAGATGTTGTTGTACTTCGGCGAGGATTTGGTTTTCATTGCCGATATAACCATCCGTCAACAACACAATACTCCGCAACCGTCCAGGATCTGTAACAGGGAAATTCAACACAGCACGAATTCCGCGTAACATCTCCGTGCCACCGTTAGCAGTCAATTTATTAATATAATTGATGGCGCGTGTGCGATTTTGGGCATTATTAGCCAGGGGAACAGGCGATAATTGCCGAGTCGTATCAGAAAAATCAACAATACTAAAAGTGTCATCAGGGTTAAGTCCATTAATAAAGCGGCGCATCAACTCCTGACATTGCATCAGTGGCGCACCCATTTGTGAACCGGAAGTATCAATGAGAAACACCACATCTTTAGGGACAACCTGATCCTGACGGTATTGGAGTGCAGGAATTAGATAGAGTGCAAAATGTCCACCCCGTTCATCAGCTTGGCTGAGTACCGTAGCTTGGGTAGATTCACCAGCTACTTGATAGCGTAAAATCAAGTCTTTATTCGGAATTGTGTCCCCACCCGCTAACTTCACCAACACCCGCTTTTCTGCGTAACTTATCTGAATTTGGTGAGAAGGAGACTGGACATTTTGAACCTCAACCCCCGCATCAATTTCTATGGTGACATTAATATTATGGGGCGATCGCATACCCGATGGTAAGATAGGTGCATTCAACCGTGAACCATCGGGAACTATATCTGTATCTTGATTTTGTGTCATCGGTGCAGTAGCCGAACCTACACCGCCTGCATTTCCCTCAATTGGTATCCCTGGAATGTAACGCGGAGCAACCACCATCGGGAAAACAAACTCATAATTACCCGCAGTAAATTTCAAACTTTCAGAGTAGCGAATAATCACATCAATTTGCTCACCTGGTTGAATATTGGCGAGGGACTGAGTAAAAATGTTGTCCCGTTCTTGTTCCAACAGTCCTGCGGTGCGTCCTTGTTCCTTTGCTTGCTCGTAGATTTGCTGTGCTTCTTGGCGTTTTTTAATACTACCTTTAATAGTCTTGTCACCAATCCGAATCAGCATATCATCAACAGCCGCTTCATCCGGTAACGGGAAAATATAAACAGCTTCTAGGGTAGTTGTGAAAGGATTTTCAAAACTTTGGGTAACTTCCACCCGCGAGATATTCCCGGCAATTTTGGCTTGTACCTCCGTATGCTTCAGGGGGAAAGCAATTTGCTGTTGTTCAGGAGTTTGAACATATAAGCCACCGGCTTGGCGTTCTATAGTTTGAGTCATATCTGTTACCTCACGCTGTTTTGTTATGTCTCTAGCGTAGGCGCGTTGACTTAGCAGATATGCTCAGTTTTGTGTTCAGTCGATGCTCAGTGGTTGGTTCATTGCTAAAAGACGGTTTTCACTGGAATATATGCTGAATATCTTGTGTAATTAGTGGTAGCGAGAATTTGTGATGAAGATTGTTCAAGAAGTTTCATTAATTAGTATAGGGAGTTTTGAAGAATCGAGTGATTGGGCTATAATTCGCTCTGAAATTCGTGATGCGATCGCTCTAATTGTTCACCCTACTGGTACATCTAGCTTTACCATCAATCCAAAAAAGCATGGTAATGGTGTCAAGCCTATTAAAGAAGCTTGCATGATTGCATTAAGAGATAGATTTGGATGGAGATTAGAAGCCCCCATTAACTATGCTACGAAATCACCAGGAAAAGTTGATGCTACAAAAGTAATTGATAATTATTTCTTTGCGCTTGAGTGGGAAACTGGAAATATTTCTTCCAGCCATCGTGCAGTTAATAAAATGGTGCTGGGATTAATCCGTGGTGTTTTTCTCGGTGCTGCTTTAGTTCTTCCCAGTCGGAAACTTTACCCTTATTTAACTGATAGAATTGGTAACTACGAAGAGTTAGAACCATATTTCGATGTGTGGCGATCAGTTCAACTCCAAGAAGGGTTTCTGGCGATTTTTGTAATTGAACATGATCAGCTAGATAGTAATGTCCCAACACTTACTAAAGGAACAGATGGACGTGCTTTAGTCTAAATTTTCTGATTTAAATATTTATTAAGAATAGGGGATGGAAAGTTGTGAAGCATTGATTTTCCGTTGCTTTGATTTCTTATTTCCCCTTGCTGATTCCCATTGTTCAATCATTCCATTAGCGAGATCAGTTAATCTTTCTACAGCCGGATCTGTATCTCCAAGTTCTGAACCAATCCAGTAACGCTGTAGCTTTTCTGCTGCATAAAATGTAGTACCAGATCCACCAAACGGATCGACTACAATTTGTCCAGGATGAGATGACATTGCAATAATTCGCTCTAGCATAATGGGTGCAAGTTCGTTAGGAACTCGTTTTTTGTGTTGACGATGGCGCACTGGTGGAATATCCGTCCACATTTCTTCTGCTAGTGTCCATAAAATATCTTGAGAGTTAGCTTCAGAAGTTTCTTCCCAAACATCTTCCGGCGCATCCCAAACATCCATTAAATTAATACCCTGTGCGTTCAGTTTTTTGCGATGTCCACCATAATCACGAATTTCCCCACCGCAATGTCGGCAAACTTGAATGGGTGTATAAACCTTATTAAAAACTGCTGCTTCTCCTTTAGTGTAGTAAAGTAATCCATAATGAGCCGGAGACATTTTTTTTGCCTCTAGGAAACGCTTTCGGCATTCTACAAGCAATCCAATGCCGAAAATTCATTCCTTGCTGATTCAAATATGCACCATATTCTATACACCATTTAGGTAGATTAAATACAAATAAACTGCCACCATTTTTTAAAACTCGAATACTCTGATTCAACCACTGTTTTGACCATCTTAGATATTCATCATCTGCCATCTGATCAATCACGCCTTTACCATATTCTTTACCAAGGTTAAAAGGTGGATCAGCAAATACAATATCTACAGATTCATTCGGTAATGCTGAGAGAAATTTTAGACAATCTCCTTGATAAAGAATTCCATATTCACTTTTGTAGATTTCTTTTAATTCTTGTTGTTCTACATCATCAGTAGCAATCAGTTGAAAAGGTAGCATTACTGTATATTTGAGTTTTGCTGTATATAACTAGTATAAAAACTCTATTGACAATCGTCAATAGATTTATGGTGTATTTGTACTACGAGGTTGATAAGGTTTTCCCATCGGTTGATTTTGATATCGCTCGACTTCAACATTTTCTATGTAGTAATAACGTCCAAGTTTGCAAGCTATAATTTGACCATTCTTAATTAAGTTGTGTACTCGTTGGCGTGTGACACCAAGTAATTTGGCAGCTTGAGCTACAGAGAGTAATTCAGCACCATTTTTAGTAATAGAGCCTGTCATAAAGTTAGTCGAGAATAATGCTTAAAATTAACAGGTTGATCCAAATCAATATTGTATTTTCAAGCGTAACTCAGTCTTACTAGTGAGCAAAGCTCAAACCCTTTGACGTTGAAATCATCTGCTCAGTTAACAGATATATGTCAAACTCGCTCAAAGCATCAACGGCTGGACTGACAATTGTGGTCAAGGCGCGAAAACATCTTGGCTGGAAGAAATAGTACGGCTCGTTAGGGGCAAGATGCTCACACTTCTAGAGCTACTTTACAGCGATTTTGGCAGGGCGATCGCCTACGATATCCTGTGTGAACGCATTCAGTATGCTCGAACGTTGGGTTATGTAGACTTAATTCATGCCAGATGGTCTTCAAAAAGAAGTTGAATTTATTCAACAAAAATACTGCTGAAAATTACTACTAAGGTGATGGATTTTCATCGAAAAAATCTTTCTACCAGATGGGCTGCTAAATTTTCAACATCTAGATTATGTACATTATCATCAGCTAATAAATTAACCACTGCAGATAACCTCTCACCCTCTTCAGCAATTCGCTCACAAGCTGCTAAGTTAACTGCAAAATCAAACAGCGATTTTTCACCTAATTGCTGTCTCACCTGGACAGCTAATATATCATCACTAACCAAAAATTCTTTAACTGCATCTAATAACTGATTCCCTAAAATCTCATCATATTCCCAGGTTTCTAGCCAATCTCCATCAACATCTTCAACATAGATATGTACAAAATCTAAACCATAAGTTAGCCAATCTTGTTGCATTTTACGGGCTGTTGCTAAAGCTTGGGCAAATTTATCTAATTGTCCTTCGTAGCTTGCAGTTTCACTTTGATTAGGCATAAAGGCTGTGATAAGCAGTTAATTGAATGAATACATCAAAAATTAGGCAAATTTCAGATATTTGCCTTCCGCAAGATAATCACTGTTATACAAAGCAACGTTGACTAACTGATTAATGAAATTTGCATCTTTAGGATTGTAACTAACAAACAAGCCTCTTTCTATCTCCCATGAGTTAAGTGTACTTTTCCAATCATGATATTTTTGATTACTTAGTTCTTCCGATACACTGGTAATTTGAATACATAATGGTTGATTGTTGCGACTGCTAACGATTAAGTCTGTCGCCATCGAAAGGTCGGCAATATATCTCTGCCAAAAACTACCTTCACGACTCACAATATCTTGCGCTATAGATTTAATAATATCATCATCCACTTGATTAAATTCACCCGACATTAATTTTTGTTTCCAAATATAAAATTTAGTGTCAGTTGCATTAATCCACTTAGGAAAAAGATAACTATACCAATATCTTTCATTTGCTGTCATTTGGGCAAATTTAGCTTGTTGTTCTGCTTCTGAAGGTAATGATTGAATCATTAACCAAATGGTAGAATCCGTAATTACTTCCAACAGGAATGCCAGAACAAAAGGTTTTGCCGTCAGGGAACCTAACTTAATATCTTTAACCCAACGATTAATTTCATGCAATTTTCTCGCTAGATTTTGATCTACCAAGGATGCTTCCTCGATAAGTAATTTTAACTGCTCCTTAATCTCTTTCGCTTGCAAATGATGTCCTGCTTGTGGTCAATAATACTTATTCTATTTAAAAAACTTCGTATTACCTTCATCATGCTATTAAATATGGTCGGGGTCAATACCTTGTGCTAGTAAAATCTCCCTTAACCGATTAACTTCAGCTTGGGCTTGTTGGGCGCGGGTTTCGGCTTGCTGGGCTTTTTCTTCAGGTGTGGGGATTAAGTGATTGTCAGTCGTAAAGTATCTTAACTTGCCTTCATACACGCCGAGATACAGTTCTAACTGCTGACTCCAGAGTTTGCCTTCTGGAGTGGGTGTAATTGGCTGATATTTACCTTCTACTAAATGAAATCCTTGGAACTCAAGAGTAACGGGGTCAAACCAGAAGTAGTCAGGGGTGCGGAAGGTATCTTGATAAATTTGTTTTTTCAAGCCTCTGTCTACTGCGGCTGTGGAATCTGACAAAATTTCGACAATCACATTGGGATATTTGCCATCTTCATGCCATACCACCCAACTATTTCGGTCTCTTTTTTCTGTACCTAACACCACGAAAAAATCTGGGCTGCGAAATTCTTCTGATTTTTTCTGCTTGGGGCTATAGTAAATTGTCAAGTTACCAGAAGCATAGAAATTTTGTCTTTCTTGCCACCATAACTTTAAGGTGCGAATTAGCAGTTCAATTTGGTCGCGGTGGAGATCACTTTCTAATGGTGGTTCGTCACTGAGTAAATCACTAGGCGGAAAAAGTATACCATCTTCTATAATTTCGCTAGGAATCCTGTCTACAATAGTAGGCTCAGACATAAGCGGCTTCTACCTAATATCTACGTTAATTATTTCTGACAATTAACTAACTGACAGATGCCTTTAAGAACTTGTAATAACTCGATCGCATCGGGGGATTCATTAAGATTTAATAATGGCATAAGTTGATAAGTAGGCTGTTGGGCGCGGGTTAAATGAACAAATTGATAAAGCTGTCCATTGGTAACTAAACCCCACACAGATGGTTGTTGCTCTAAACTTTTAAAGGCGTAAGTAATTAATTGCGGCAAACCCTCACCTACATGGATCGCACTATTTTTTGTTTCAATGACTAAAATCCAAAAAGGTGCTGTGGTATGAGTCTGAGAGTTATTGACGGCTAAAATATCCATCCGTCCGGTAATTCTTCTGTCTTCATCTTCGACTGCGATCGCCACACTATCTTCCATTGTTAACCGAATCGGCACATCATAAAATCCAGCCAGCCGCATTAATGGGGCTAGGGTTAAAAATTTTACTAAGCCTTCAGAAATTTTACCCTCACTAGAGTAACGCTCGAAGTCGCTTCTGATTCGCAATAAATCCTGCTGTTCAAACTCAGAGAGTGTTTCTAAAGGTAAAAAGTCTGTGAATGAACCATTTGCCAGCTTTTCGAGTTTGAGCAAGCGATGAACATCATTGAGGGATAAGTTATTAGCTTCGAGAATTAGCGGCATAGCGTGAAGTATGAAGTATGAAATTTTATACTTATTTTATTTAATGGGAAAATCCTTAATACTCAACAAAAACTAGTACAGGTTGGCGTAAATAAAGAGACTATCTAGAATTGCTAAAAGGCTTGTGGTATCGTTATTCTTTCTTTTTCCTTTTGCCCTTCGGGTGACGCTCCTAACGTCGCTACCGCTTCGCTAATGGCAGTGAGGGAGTCGGGAGACCCGCCCAACGCACTGCCTCACCTTTTTACTTTTGCCTTGTTGTACTAGCCTCTAGCCCCTCCGTCTACCAGCTTAACGAAAATCTAAACTCTGTAGCGCCTAACTAAGCTAAGAATGGTTTTTACTAACATATAGTGATTGTGCTGATCAACTATGTCTCAACCAACTATAGAATCAATCCTACAAGAGAAGCGTTTATTCCAGCCGGCTGCGGGATTCTCGCAAAACGCCCATATTAAAAGCTTAGAAGATTATCAACAACTTTACGATAAAGCCAAGGCTGACCCGGAAAAATTTTGGGCAGATTTAGCGGAAACTGAATTGCATTGGTTTGAAAAGTGGCACACCATTCTAGATTGGCAACCACCGTTTGCGAAGTGGTTTGTCGGTGGCAAGATGAATATTTCTTACAACTGTTTAGATAGACATCTCACAACTTGGCGCAAGAATAAAGCGGCGTTGATTTGGGAAGGTGAGCCAGGAGATTCCCGGACTTTGACATACTCCCAACTACATCGAGAAGTTTGCCAATTTGCCAATGTATTAAAACAGTTGGGAGTCCAAAAAGGCGATCGCGTGGGTATTTATATGCCGATGATACCGGAAGCGGCGATCGCTATGTTAGCTTGTGCCAGAATTGGCGCACCCCATAGTGTGGTATTTGGTGGTTTCAGTGCCGAAGCTTTACGCGATCGCTTAATTGATGCCCAAGCTAAATTAGTTGTGACTGCTGATGGTGGTTGGCGTAAAGATGCGATCGTTCCCCTGAAAGAACAAGTCGATAAAGCTTTGGCAGATGGCGCTGTTCCTTCTGTAGAAAATGTCTTGGTAGTCAAGCGCACCGGACAAGATATTTATATGCAGTTGGGCGGACGTGACCATTGGTGGCACGATTTACAAAAAGGTGTCTCGGCTGATTGTCCGGCGGAACCAATGGACAGCGAAGATATGCTGTTTATTCTCTACACTTCTGGCAGTACAGGTAAACCCAAGGGCGTTGTGCATACCACTGCTGGTTATAACTTGTACACCCACATGACTACCAAATGGATATTCGACTTGCAAGACACTGATGTTTATTGGTGTACTGCCGATGTGGGTTGGATTACCGGACATAGTTACATTGTTTATGGGCCATTATCTAACGGTGCAACCACGCTGATGTATGAAGGTGCGCCCCGTGCTTCTAATCCTGGTTGCTTCTGGGATGTCATAGAAAAATACGGTGTGAATATTTTCTACACTGCACCGACGGCGATTCGGGCGTTTATTAAGATGGGCGAACACCATCCTAAATCGCGCAATTTGTCTTCACTGCGCTTATTGGGAACTGTCGGCGAACCAATTAACCCCGAAGCTTGGATGTGGTATCACCGCGTGATTGGTGGCGATCGCTGTCCGATTGTCGATACTTGGTGGCAAACTGAAACAGGCGGAATTATGATTACACCCTTACCAGGGGCAATTCCGACTAAACCCGGTTCCGCGACACGTCCTTTCCCCGGAATTTTGGCAGACATCGTTGATTTAGATGGGAACTCTTTAGGCGATAACGAAGGCGGTTATTTGGCAGTGCGTCATCCTTGGCCGGGAATGATGCGGACTGTTTACGGTGATCCTGAACGCTTCCGCCGCACCTATTGGGAACATATTCCGCCCCAAGATGGCAAGTATACATACTTTGCTGGCGATGGTGCGAGACGAGATGAAGACGGTTATTTCTGGGTGATGGGACGAGTTGACGATGTGTTGAACGTGTCAGGACATCGCCTCGGCACAATGGAAATTGAATCAGCGTTAGTTTCTCACCCAGCCGTTGCAGAGGCGGCGGTTGTTGGTAAGCCAGATGAACTCAAAGGTGAGGATGTTGTGGCGTTTGTGACTTTAGAAGGTACGCATCAACCAAGCGAGGAACTAAGTAAGGAACTGAAAAAACACGTCGTGCAGGAAATTGGTGCGATCGCCCGTCCCGGAGAAATCCGCTTTACCGATGCTTTACCCAAAACGCGATCGGGCAAGATTATGCGGCGCTTGTTGCGTAACCTAGCGGCTGGACAAGAAGTTTCTGGTGACACTTCAACCTTAGAAGACCGTGGCGTGTTAGATAAATTACGCGAAGGTGCATGAAGAGTGATGAGTGCTGAGTAAACATTAGTAGCGTGTCTAGCTTTAAAATGTTGCATTAAAAAACCGATTTCATCTGCGTTTATCCGCGTGGATCTGCGGTTAATTTTTCCAATCTAATGCAATATTTTAGTCTAGACACGCCATTACTCATCTGTGCTTGTATTAAGTAATCACACAGAAATTACACACATTCTCTTCCTGTTGCTTGTTCCCTAATGTAATTTTGTGCAACTACTTATGTATAGAGTTCTTCCTAAACAAACTGCATCTATGTACACCCGCGATGGTGTCAGACTGGATGCAGATATTTATCGCCCTGATGCCGCAGAGAGTTTTCCGGTATTATTAATGCGACAACCTTATGGTAGAGCGATCGCATCAACTGTAGTCTATGCCCATCCCAGTTGGTATGCTGCCCAAGGTTATATTGTCGTGATTCAAGATGTTCGTGGACGCGGTACTTCGGCTGGGGAATTTAAGTTATTTGCCCATGAAATTGCTGATGGTGAAGATAGCATTTATTGGGCAGCCCATTTACCGGGTAGTAATGGCAAAGTCGGGATGTATGGTTTTTCTTATCAAGGAATGACCCAACTCTACGCCGCAGTTGCTAAACCCAGTGCTTTAAAAACAATTTGTCCAGCCATGATTGGTTATGATTTATATACAGATTGGGCTTATGAAGGTGGCGCATTCTGTTTACAAACTAATCTTGCTTGGGCAATTCAATTAGCTACAGAAACCGCGCGTCTACGCCATGATCACACAGCTTATCAAGCTTTATTGACTGCGGCACGCAACTTACCGCTAAATAATCCCGAAATTCTCCAACAACTTGCCCCAGAGTCGTTTTATCATGAATGGGTAGCCCATCCCCAAGCAGATAATTATTGGGAAGAACTTTCACCCAAGCGCCACTTACAAGCTGTGGACTTGCCTATATTTCATATTGGTGGATGGTTTGATACTTATCTGCGTGGTACTCTACGTTTTTATCAAGATATGGCAGCCCGCAGCACCCAACCCCAACATTTATTAGTCGGCCCTTGGGCGCATTTGCCTTGGGGAAGAAAAGTCGGCGAAGTTGACTTTGGTGCGAAAGCCGCCAGCCCTGTAGATAGGATGCAAATTCGCTGGTTTGATCAATTTTTGAAAGATATAGATACAGGCTTATTGCGGGAGTCTTCTATTTGCTTGTTTGAAATGGGAAGTAATATTTGGCACACTTTCCCTAACTTAAATACAGCTAACCAAAAATCTTATTTTCTGTCAACTACCGGACTCGCCAGCATCCGTGAAGACTCAGGAATTTTAATCCAAAATCCCCAATCCCAAATCCAAAATTCTGTTGATGTATTAGTCCACGACCCTTGGCGACCTGTACCGTCTTTAGGCGGTCATGCTGGCTTATCAGCAGGTGTATTTGAGCGATCGCATCTTGATTGTCGTTCGGATGTGTTAACTTATACTAGTACACTACTCACCGAAGACCTGCATATTTTAGGGGAGGTAGTAGTAGAAATTGATTGCTATGCTGACCAACCTAGTTATGATGTATGCGCTGTGTTATCGCAAGTACAGCCTGATGGCAAAGTATATAATCTGACTCAGGGCTATATACATTGTCCACAAAACACTGCTGTGCCGATTAAAATTCAACTGCAAACAACTTGTGTACGCATTGCCAAAGGTAATGCTTTGCGTTTGAGTTTGAGTGCGGCTTGTTTTCCTGCTTATGCTATGAACTCTGGTAATGGTGCAGTGCTGAACAGCAATGATTTACGCAATGCTCAAGTTATCACATTGACAGTACATTGTGGTGGCGATCGCAATTCTCAAATTTTCTTACCAGTGATTTAAATAGAATGTATATCAAAACCAAAACTTTTCAAATTACACCAAAAGAATTAGGCGCACTCTTAACTTTTTTCTATTACAGGCGGATGAAATTTATTTTTATTCTCTTAGCAATTTTGTTAATTATCAATATTGTTTTTTCCGTCTTACAAAATCGCTTTGATTGGTGGTTAATATATTTTGTCGGCTTAGGAGCGTATTTTGTTTCCTTACCTTTGTTTTTTCAACCACAAAAGCGCAATTCTACATTAGAGTTTCAAAATCGCTACTGTGAAATTGATGAAAATTTCTTTGCAGTCTTTTATGAAGATGGCAGTATTGTTAAAATTAATTACTCGCACTTTATTCAAGTCGTCAAAAAAGCAGACTATTATTTTCTATACATGACTAAAGTCCAATTTTATTATTTACCAGTTGCCGCTTTTGAAAGTGAAAAAGATATCCATAGATTTGATTTGTTTTTACAGAGCAGACAATTAATGAAACTCTGGTAATTGCTGCAATATTATCATTTAATTATATTTGATTTCTGACTTGCTAAATCCATAATGATTTCAAACCGAAAGTTTTGCGCTAAATCGGTTAAATACTTTTGATATATAGGATTTTCAACCGGAGTTTCCGACATTAAATTTAAGATGAGATCATCACTACACTGAGCCGCAGCATGATGTAATTCGCCCCGCCATTCATCTGGCATTTGAGCTAACCAATCTAATACCTCTTGGTGTATATTATTATGGCTGATATTTGATTGGATTTCATTAATCGCGGGCTGAGGTTCTTCCTGATAAATATATTGAACATTTAAATATTGTTGAATTTTTTCCAATATTTCTGATTCACGAAACGGCTTATTAATCAAATCATCACAGCCTGCTGAGAGGATAGCTGCTCTTTGCTCTTCAAAAGCATGGGCTGTTAAAGCAATAATAATCGTTTTCAATGACGAAGAAATTGCCGTTTCATTTGCAGTTTTAATTAACTTTGTTGCTACATAACCATCCATCACAGGCATACGCATATCCATAAAAATCAGATGTGGTTGCCATCCCTGCCATAAGTTAATAGCTTCCTGTCCATTTGTAGCTTCACGCACTACAAAACCTCTAAGTTGTAACAATTTAACTAGTACCAAATGGTTTTCTAAAACATCATCTACAACTAAAATTCGGTATTCGGGTTGTCCTGGTGCTAAACAAAGAACTCGACGCTGATTTTGTCTGATTGCAAGTTGACTAGTTGAGGCGAAACCAATATCAATCTGAAAGGTAAAAGTAGTGCCAACACCTTCTTGACTGGTAACAGTGATATCTCCTCCCATCAACTGCACATATTTACGGCTGATTGCTAAACCTAGTCCAGTTCCTTGTTGAGATTTGCGTCCAATTTCAGTTTGTTCAAAGGCTTGAAATAACAAATCAATTTCTTGGGGAGAAATACCAACACCTGTATCTTGTATCTCGAATATGAGGGAATGGGGGTAAATATTTTCTGTGTATTCTTGGGGTTGTTGGGCTAATTTGACACGCAAAATCACGCTACCTTGGGTAGTAAATTTTATTGCATTGCCTAAAAGATTGAGTAAAACTTGCCGCAGTTTGTTATCGTCTGTTTGTACATATTGGGGTAGTTGTGGTGCGTATTCAAAATGTAGTTGTAAACCTTTTGATTCGGCACGCAACCGCAACATTTCTTCTAGGTTATTTAATAGAGTAATTAAATCAAAATGACTGATATTTAATGTGGTTCTGCCAGCTTCAATTTTAGACATTTCTAAGATGTCGTTAATTAAATTCAGCAGATGTTCGCCAGCACGATTAATAATTGCTAGGTGTTTTTGGTGTTCTGTTGACAGTTGACTGTCATAACTCATAACTTGGGTAAAGCCAAGAATTGCGTTGAGTGGTGTCCGTAATTCGTGGCTCATATTGGCGAGAAATTCGCTTTTGGCTTTGTTGGCAGCATCAGCAGTAATCACGGCGGCTTGTAATGCTTGTGATTGTCTTTGGGTTTGTGCTAGTAGTTCGGCTTGTTGTAAGGCAATTCCCAAATGATTGCCAATTTGAACAACAATATTAATTTCACCTGTTTTCCATTGTCGCGGATTAGAGTTTTGATAACTGGCGAGTAAACCCCACAGTTTGCTACCACAAAAAATTGGCACAATAATATAAGCTTTAGCTTGAAAACGTTCTAATAAATCTAAATAACAAGAATCAAAATCTGCCGTGTAAATATCTGCTACACACCGAAAATTCGCATCTTGACTATAAACACCGCCTTGGTTTGCTTGCAGATAAGTATCTTGAATAGGATAAGCTGCCCTTTGCAAAATTGTTTCTAGACAGCGACCATCTTCTAAAACATCGTTGGCAATGATGGGATCGCTGATCTGTTCTAACATTAAAGAAATCCAACCTTCACTCATTGATTCTGAGACAAATTCACCACTCCAATCAGGATTAAAACGATAGACAACCACACGATCGCAATTTAATGCTTGGCGTAGTTCTTCAGTTGTCGCAGCAAAAATTGTCTGTAAATCTAAAGTTTGGCGCATTCTTTGAATAACTTGGGCAATTGCTTTTTCCCGTTCGACACTCTCCCGCAAAGCGGCTTCTGCGAGTTTAGTCTCGGTAATATCCGTAATTGTCCCTATGTGTCCGGTAATTTCTCCATGTTCATCAAGTTCTGGTATGGCTTGGCAAATCACCCAAACGCTTTTCCCATCAGGACGCAGAAAACGATGTTCACAAGTATATAAAGATTTGGCGGCGGCGGCTTCATTCCAGGTAGCAAAAACGCGATCGCGATCATCTGGATGCAAGGCTCGTGACCAGCCAGTACCCATTGCTTCTGCTTGTGGTAAACCCGTAATTTCTGACCAACGCTGATTAAGATAGATACAATGACCTAATTTGTTAGTATGGTAGATGCCGACGGGTGAAGCATCGGCTAAAGTTTGATAGCGTAGCCGACTTTCTTGTAAAGCCAGTTCTGCCCGTTTGCGATCGCTAATGTCTACTATCACTGTACCTACTCCCGAAATCCGATTGTCTTCATCAGGAATCGGAAAATAAGAAGTTAAAAAATAACTCAATATTTCTGGTTGCTTGGGTGTGGATGTACAAATTTCTATATTCAGAATCTTTTCACCAGTCGATAATATATGTTCGTAAAATGGCACTACTAATGGTGCAATTTGGGGTATAACTTCATATACTGTTTTGCCAATATGTTCTTCTGGGGCTAATCCGTGAATGTCAGCTAAAACTTGATTAACCTGCACATAGCGCAATTGATGATCAAGTATTTTCATCCCTACAGGCGCACTACTAAAAAAGGCATTAAGACGCGCTTCTCGCAGTGCCAGTTCTCGTTCTAAAGTTTTGCGTTCTGTAATATCTTTATGAGTACCGATCATCCGCACAGGTTGACCCCAATCATCACATTCAACAATTTTTCCGCGAGAATGAATCCATTTCCATTCATTATTGGCACCGCGCATCCGATACTCAACTTCATAAACAGCACTCACTCCTTGCAGATGCGCCTTTAAAGCAGAACTGACTTTTGGTAAGTCTTCTGGATGGATATATTGCTCAAGTGCTTGGGAAATATTTGTTAGATAATGGCCTTCGTATCCCATGATGTGTTTCCACTGCCAGCCACAGTAAGCTTGATCTGTAATTAGATTCCAATCCCACAAACCCAAGTCGCTGGCTTCTAAGGCGAGTTGTAAACGTTCTTCACTTTTTCTGTGGGCAGCTTCGATCATTTTGCGCTGAATTAAACTGCCTAACTGAGTCGCCACAGCCCCAACCAACATCAGTAACCGCTTATCAATTGATGCAGCACTACGTTTAAAGAATACTAAAACTGCTAAAACTTCACCATCAGCTAAAATTGGCACACCAAAGGCTGCTTTTAATCCTACTTGGGCAGCTTGTGGCGATCGCAAAAATACTGGTTGTGTAGCCGCAGCAACATCTTCAATCCATTCTGGTTGTTTATTTTGCCAAATCCGCCCAGGTAGCCCCTCACCTACAACAAACTTGACTGTTTGGCTATTGAGAGAAAATTGTCCTAAGCTGCTTTCTTCTCCATACCAAACTAAACTATGTTCTAAACGTCTCCCGTCTTTACTCGGTAGCCATACTTCGCCAAAATCCCAGTGAATAGAATGACAAATTAAACGCAAAACTACCTTTAAAGCACTATTCACATCCACCGCGCGGGTAATAGCTTGAGATGTTAACAATAGTAGCCGACTTTCATTTTCTGCCTGTTTCCGGTCTGTAATATCTTTAGCTGTGGCTAACACATATTTCTGCCCATCAATTTCAATCATTTCCGCACTGAATAACATAGTTTTGATTTCTCTATTAGCGGTACGGAAATCAACTTCATAATTGCGTAAAGATTTAGTTTGTTGCAAAATTTGTGTCAGAAACACACTTTCTTGCGAATTAGCCCAAATCTGCAATTCTTGATCAGTGTGACCAATGACTTGGTTACGAGAATAACCAAATAACCGACAAAAACTATCATTAACTTCGATGTAGCGAGTTTCGGGCAGTTGACACAAAACAATTGGGTCAGGAGAAGCTTTAAAGGCGGATGCTAACTTGGCTTCCGACGCTTGACGCGCGGTTTCAGCGCGTTGACGTTCCCGTGCTTCCAGTACTAAAGATGTTATATTTGCCAGGGAACGGGCAAAGTTTTGGTCTTCTAATGTCCAAGTCCGCAATCTTCCCACCGCTTCTAAACACAAAACTCCCACCGTTTTTCCGGCTGATCGAATCGGTATATCTAAAATCGAAATAACGTTGAGGGCTGCATAAGGTTGAGCAAATTCTTGAGTCCGCGGATCAGTTTGAACATTTTCCGCCACAATGATTTCTTCTTGCTGCAAAGCTTGAAAATAAATCGGATAATCTATTACAGCTAAAGTACGCCCTTCACTATGACGCTGATGATTTTGCTCAAATAAATCCCGACAAGAAATCGCAGTTGCAGTTTGATTATATAACCAGATACTAGCTCGTTCAGTTTCTAAATTTTTAGTAGCTGCTTCTGTAATTGCTCCAAATGCTATTTTGAGATCACCTTGATACAATATCTGATTTTTGGCTAATTCCGTTAATACTAAGTTATGGTTACGGAGTTTACTATTAAGTAGTTGTAAAGCTTGTGCCTGAAATGTATCCTCTGTTGGTGTTGATGCCAACTTTATTTGCTGAGGCTGAATGCGACGATGAATGCAATTCTGCACACGGATGAGAATTTCTGGAGCGCATAGTGGCTTGGTAATATAGTCAACAGCCCCTAATTCAAAGAATTTCTCTCTATCCAGTAAAGTTTCTGTAGAACTGAGCAAAATCACCGGAATATTTTGAGTTTGTGGCTGAGTTTTGAGATATTGACAGACTGCATAACCATCCATTTCTGGCATGAGAATGTCAAGTAAGATTAAATCAGGTAATGTTTTGAGTACTGCGTCAATTGCCAGTTTACCTGAAGTGATTTTTTGTACTTGATAATTTTCACCTTCAAGAATTTGAGTTAAAAAATTTAAATCAGTAGGCTGATCATCAACCAATAGAATTTTCATCGATTGATCATACATAATGTCTCTTGATTTTATAATTTATTAAAAAATTTCCGGGGATCAAAGTGAAACGATTTTCATAAAATTAGAATATTATTAATAAATATAACGCAGAGATAGTAATTTGGTTTGATTGTCGAATTGAATTGTATAGTCAATCATTTTTGATTTCTGCAAAAAAACCTGTTTCACGGGTTAGGCGAGGTATCTTCACAAGTTCCTCATTTTTTTCGGGTTCAATGTTGATGGAATTATTGAGAATGGCCGTTTAGTCAAATCAAATGCAGTATGTCGAGTGACTGATAGCGATAATTGCTTTGATGTAGGTTTTGATTGCGATCGCACCGCATAATTCCAAATCAACACATCAAGAGTATTGGGTAATTTCAGCACAGGAGGAAACAGATGGAAACGCAACCAACTTACCCATCACCAACACTTCTAGAAATTCCCCCTGGCTATCTCAACATTATGGGTTATGTTGACGAGTCAGAAGTGAATGGCCCTGGTTGTCGTGCTGTGATTTGGGTGCAAGGTTGTCCCCGCGCCTGTCCTGGTTGCTTTAATCCTGAGTCTTGGCCCTTTGAGATTAACCAACTGATTGCTGTTGATACCCTCGCCGAGCAAATTCTCAGTAAACCACAAAACACAGGTGTTACCTTCTCTGGTGGTGAACCTTTTTGGCAAGCATCTGCTTTAGCCGCTTTAGCACGTAAATTGAAAGCTGCTGGCTTAAATGTGATGTCTTTTACAGGTTTTACTCTCAAGCAACTCCAGTCCGACTCCGCACCTCCAGGTTCACAAGAATTATTAGAACAATTAGATATTGTAATTGATGGGCCATTTGTCGAATCCCTGGCGATTAATTCTCCCAACTCCCCTGTTTCTTCCAGTAATCAAAGAGTAACCGTTTTTAACCCTGCTTTAGCCGACCAAATTACTTGGGCTAGTGACCAAATCGAAATCCACATTCTCAAGGATGGTAGCCGCATTGTCACTGGCTATCGTGGACGACTGGAATTAACTTAAAGTAATCCCTCTTTTGTTACCTTCGGCAGAAAATAATCCGAAACTCCTAGTTTTACGTTTATTCTCAACAAGGGTGTTTAAATGATAAAGTGAGCTGGAGATCGCTCAATTCTTTAATTTGTTTAACATTCATAAGTGGATTAGTATTTTTCTCTCCCCGTAATAACAAAAGAGGGGTCATACCATTTCACGAAAAATCTGATACAGATGTAAACCCTAAAATCCTTGCTAAATCTAAGTTTGTTAATTGCGTTAGCGAAGCGGTAGCGAGCGTGCGTCATTGCGAATTGCGAATTGCGAATTGCGAATTGTGAATTGGTATAACTTAGCATCAATGTCAGATACCCGACTTCTTTCAGAAATCGGGTATCTTGTTGTTCACGAATGTATAACTAAAGGCGCTGATTAATTATATTGATTATCCAAAAAGATGCAATAAATTTTTCTCAAATGTCTAACTAGGGATTTAAACATTGTTATTCAACCTCTAAAGATAGAATATGTATTTATTTTTTTATAACCAAAGAATAATTTTTGATTTCACAAATATGTCTATAAATTAAGCATAGGTAATTAACAAATACCTATGTAACGTAAGTGAGGTCAAGATTATGTTGTTTCAAACAAAAGTATCCGATTTATTTGTGGATTTATCTCCAGAAAAACAAGAATTTTTAGCTGGAGGATGTAAATATTATGGTCGTGGTCAACAACCAACTCAAGGAGTATCCCCAGCAGAAGAATCATCACCTGAAATGTCATCGCCAATAATTTCACAACAACCATCAGCACGTCTAGTTGTAGGTAATATTATTACAGTAACACCATTTGCCAAGTGTTTACCCGGACAAGATTGTTACGGCGGCCAAGGTTCTCAAACTCAATACTAATGAGATTTTGAACAAATGGAAAAAGTCTTCTTTTTCCTTTCAATAAAGTAAGTTGATCAAGCAGAGAAATCAATATTGATTTCTTTGCTTACTTGTAAATACAATTGTGTTTACTACAATATCCCCGACTTCTTGAAGAAGTCGGGGATTTGAACGTCGATTTTGCAAAATCTCAGATGATTGCTATAGTGCAATTGTATTGACAAATAAATTAGTTAGTTATAAATGAAATTTCTTGGGATTGATCTAGGTTGGAAATCGCAACCAAGTGGCTTGTGCTGTTTAGAATTAATCGATGGACAATTGCAATTACTAGATTTAGATCGCCAAGATGCGATCGCCGATATTTTAACTTGGATAGATACCTGGGTACAACCAGAAGCACCAGCGATGATTGCAGTTGATGCACCGACTTTGATTCCTAACGCTACAAGTAGCCGTCTCCCCGATAAACTCACTCATAAATACTTTGGCAAATATCACGCCGGCTGCTATCCTGCTAATCAAAATTTAGCTTTTGCCGAGCGGACAATTAACTTTGGCTTAGAATTAGAATCACGTGGTTTTGCTCATGCACCAACGATAGCAGCAAAAACACTTGGTAGATATCAAATAGAAGTTTTTCCGCACCCAGCAATTGTGCATTTATTTAATTTAGAACGCATTCTTAAATATAAAAAAGGACGCATCAATGAGCGTCGCTTAGAATTAATCAAACTTTATCAATATATTCTCGAAGTTTTACCTATTCTCGAACCTAGTCTGAAAGCACCACAATCTCATCTTTTTCCTTTTGACTTTTTCCTTTTACCTTCCACAGGTGCAGCCCTCAAAGCCATCGAAGACAAACTAGATAGTTTAATCTGTGCCTATGTGGCTGCACACTGGTGGTATTGGGGAGAACAACGCAACTTAGTATTAGGTGATCGCACCACAGGTTACATTGTCATCCCAAATAAAAGTCAAAAGTGAAAAATAAAAAGGTAAAAGTCTTCCTTTTTACTTTTGCCTTTCTACTTTTGCCTTCTACTCCGCCCAAGCAATCAATCTTGGTTCATAAGCATTAGACAAGTGCGGGTGTTTGGGTAACACGCGCAAGGATAAGCCTTGAAAACCAGAGGTGGTATAAACAATATCGGCAGTGTAGAGACTCAAACCTTGGTCATCTTGACTTGGTAATCCATGACAACCGGAACCGCATTGACGATTTCACCGTTGGCATCGATCGCACCTTGATATAACTCTACTTGGATATCATCATTACTCAAAGTAGCTAAATCAACTTTGGCTTTCACTGCTACCTTTTGCTCAACTTTAATATCGGAACCTACAGATACATCAATATCTTTGATTCTGATGTTAAACCAGTGGTCGCTGAGTTTAGCTTTCCAAGCGGCTAATTCTTTGGCTGGGGCGTAATTATCAGCCACCAAAGTATGATAGCGATCGCTGGCGTGGAAATAAGCTTGTTGAGCATAATCCCGTACCATCCGCGCTGTATTAAAGAACGGACAGTTCAGGCGAATTGCATCTTTCATTTTGGCTACCCAACGCCGGGGCAGGCCATCTTCGTCGCGGTGGTCATAAAATAGAGGCACAACTTCTTTCTCTAACAAATCATAGAGGGCGTTAGCTTCTACCTCATCTTGATAATTAGGATCTTCGTAATTTTCCCCATGTCCGATCGCCCAACCGGTGCGGACATAATCAGCTTCATCCCACCAACCATCTAAAACACTTAAATTTGGCAAGCCATTCATTGCGGCTTTCATCCCGCTAGTTCCCGAAGCTTCCCTGGGACGACGTGGTGTATTCAACCAGATATCACAACCAGCCACCATCAACCGAGATATATGAATATCGTAGTTAGGGACAAAAACAACTTGTTTTTCTAAATGATGTTCGCGGATAAAATGATTGATTTCACGAATCAGTTCTTTTCCAGGGATGTCTTTGGGGTGGGCTTTTCCAGCAATGACAAATTGGACTTTACGGTTTTTATCACCCAGTAAAATGCGTTGAATGCGTTCTAAATCGCGCATCCACAGGGTAGCGCGTTTATAAGTTGCAAACCGACGGGCAAAACCAATTGTTAAAACGTAGGGATCTAATACTTCTTGGGCTTGGGCAATTTCCGAAGGGGAAGCGCCGCGATCGCGTAAATGTTTGACAAGATGATCCCGCACATACAGTACCATATCCAAACGGCAGCGTTCGTGATTGCGCCACAACTCCTCATCGGGAATTGCTTCCATCCGTTCCCACAGTTGGTTATCTGGTGGTACTGATGACCAGTTTGGCCCTAAGTAGCGATCGTACAACTCTTGGGTTGATTTTGCCACACAACTGCGAGCATGAACGCCGTTGGTAATGGCGGTGATTGGCACTTCCTCGACAGGGACTTTTTTCCACAAACCTTGGAACATCTGCCGCGACACCACACCATGCAACTGCGCCACCCCGTTAGAAAATGTCGCCATTTTCAACGCCAGCACCGCCATACTGAAAGGCCCGGATAAATCGCCTGTATTTTCTCGCCCCAGCCCTAAAAATTGCTCTTTGGGCAAACCAAAGATATCTGCGTAATATCCCAGATAATACAAAATCTTATCGGGAGGGAACAAGTCAATCCCCGCAGGTACAGGCGTGTGTGTCGTAAAGATGTTGCTAGACATTACTACCTGTTTGGCTTGGGCATAGCTCAAACCTTCTTCTTGAATTAAGATGCGGATGCGCTCTAACGCCGAGAAAGCTGCGTGGCCTTCATTCATGTGATAGGCAGTGACATCATAGCCCAGAGCTTTGAGCATCCGTACACCACCAATTCCCAACATGATTTCTTGGTGGATACGCATATCAATGTCGCCACCATACAGTTGATCTGTGATGTCGTGATCATATTGGTTATTGGGTTCGATGTTGGTGTCTAACATATACAAAGGCACCATCCCCACCTGTACCCGCCAAACCCTGGCATATACCTTGCGCCCCGGATAATCAACGGCAATTTGCAATTCAGAACCATCGGGATTGCGTTCTAAGTGCAAAGGCATATTATAAAAATCGTTGATGGGGTAACGTTCTTGTTGCCAGCCATCAGCGTTGAGATATTGAGCAAAATACCCTTGTTGATAAAGCAAGCCGACACCCACTAGTGGTAGTCCCAAGTCACTGGCAGATTTTAAATGATCACCAGCCAGAACCCCCAAACCACCAGAATAAACAGGTAAACAGTCTACCAAGCCAAACTCTGCTGAAAAATAGGCATAACATTCTTTTGGCTTTTGAGCGCGTTGTTTTTGATACCAAGTTCCTTCTTGGAGATAATCATCTAACTGACGAGCAGCGCGATCCATTTGTGCTAAAAACCCATCATCCTCTACTACCTCCAACAGCCGTGCTTGGGAGATAGTACCCAGCATCAACACTGGGTTGTGATGGCTAGATTCCCATAAGTCTGTATCTAAACGGCGAAATAAATCTTTGGTTTCAACATTCCAATCCCAATGCAAGTTATATGCTAACCGCCGCAGTGGTTCCAGGCGCGGCGGTAGTGACGGGGAAACATTGAATGTGCGAATTGGCTGCATAGGTTAGCAATTCTCCAAGTTCAGCTATGGTTATTGTTTACCTTCTTTATCTAATGCTGCCAATTCTTTATACTGTGTTTGTAAAGTACAGATGACTTTGTTAAGTATTAAAAACTGAGACTACAATCAGTGCAGAACCTTGCCCCAAGCGGATTTTTCATTTTTTAAGTTCTTTTTGAGTGTCTGCTTGGTAAGCAAAATTTAATAATTGACCAACAAATGACAACAAAGCTCCCTATTCTGACAAGAACAGAGAGGTTAATGTCTGACTAGCAATATTTAGCTACCCAAAGAAGGCTGATCTTGTGGTGTTTTTGGCATTGTCAGAGTTTGAGCCGCCGCATAAGCCAACTCTGCTGCTATCTTATAAGCGAGTTTTATATTAGATGCGCTATCCTTGTGGTGGGTGGCAGAAGTTTTTGGACGAGGTTTTGATTCTTGCATCACTTCACCAGAGGCGATCGCTCGTTGCAAAATGATAAAAGCATCCAAGTCTTCTGAGTCATAATCTCGCCGCAGTAAAGTTTGTATCTGGTTGCGATCGGCGATACTCAAATAACCAGTTCTAAAAGCTTGCTGGACGATTTGTTTAATTTCAACCATAATTTCAACCAAGTGTGGGAGTTAATTTAAAGGAGCTTAGTCTGTAAATTTGGTTTTCTTGTGAGGATTCCTTCTCATAACGTGGATTTTCTCTAGACTTCACAATTTATAATGAGAGATATCCTAGGCACATCGTCCAGATGGTTCACCTGATTGGGTGATTTACAAATTTGGCAATTATGGCTATATATCCGGTTTCGTGCCGAAAGTTTCTGTATGAAAGGAAAGAAACAAAGAATTAAGCTAATCGGAACTGTATTGAAATAAGTGCTGAGTGCTGTACACCGAGCGGAGTCGAAGTGTGAGTGCTGAGTATAAATCTATAGCAGTCCTAATTGATATGTGAACAACAAAGACAAGGGAAAGAGACGTTTATAAATAATTTAGGATTGCTATAGCTACAAATGTAGGTTGGGTGGAGAACGGAATCCGAATTCATCTGCTTTATTCAAAATTTTTTTATATTATTTTAATGTATCTTAAATTACGAATCTAAAATTTGTAATCTTGCTGGTTGGAATAAAACAAATGTTGTTTAAACTACCAACTTTAGGAAATTAATTATATTGTTAAAAACTTCAGACTTGGGAGTGATCCATCAAAAATAAAATGTGTTATTCTGGGAGGCAATTGTTATGAAAAGCCACCCATCTAAATGAAATCGTGACTTGGTTAAGTTGTAAATCATCCGTGTGCAACATGAGCGTAGCGGTATACTCTAGAAATTTATTGCAAGAAAGTCGTCATTGCAGTCGGGGAAGCGCATACTTGTTTGCACCGATGGTAAACTTTAATGTGATGGCTGAAGTTGGTGATACTCCACCTTAATTAAAAATTGATTTTTAATTGACTTAAAAATAACAAGACAATTAGCAGCAATTATCTTGTGATTGTTAAACAGTCCGCAGCAGGTGTTGAGCTTCAGCAATCACATATATATGTTGTTGAAACAATTTGTTCTTGTTTAATTAGGTCATTGAACATATTTAAAAAACTGCACATAGCAATTTGATGATAAAGATATCAATTTATTTCAACTATCAAACAGTTGAATAGTTGATGTTGTTATCTGGAATTTGCTGGAAAAATTAGCAGCAGCATTAGTATCTGGCTGAGATTAATCTTGATACTAAATGCAAAAAATAAATGCCAAAAGTAATTGATGAAGAGATAAAAAATCTCAAGCGATCGCTCATTGATAAAACGAGATTAGCGTTCATCAAATACTTTTTTATCTTGACAAATTGCGGCTCAATGCTCACCTATTCAGCATTGGATTAGTTTCAAATAAATTGATCTACCAAAAGCTTCTATATTTCACTTCGTTCAAAGAAAATTATCCCAGAGAAATCTAGCTATGAGTAACCAAAAATATGCCTCCAAAATTCAACGCTTCAAAGAAGTAATACTGACAACCTTATTAGCAGATATTCCGACAATTGCCTTCGGCACAAAATTCCGCAATTGGTTATATCGCAGTATTTTTGCTCAGTTAGACAATTCAGTTTATATTCAAAACGGTGTGGAATTTTTGGGTACAAATTGCATCGCCATTGGTAAAAAAGTGCATATTTTTAAAGGCGTGAGAATTGATGCTCAAGGACATTCCAACAATAAAATTTATTTAGGTCATGGTGTAGCTATTGAACGCAATGTTGATATTGGTTGTTTAGACAACACATCAATTTATATTGACGAAGAAACCTTCATCGGCCCTCATGTATGTATTGCTGGGCCGGGAGATATTACCATTGGCAAAAACTGTATGATTGCAGCCCACTCCGGCATATATGCTAACAATCACAATTTTACAAATCCCTTAGAACTAATTAAAGACCAAGGCATTACACGCAAAGGAATTGTGATTGAAGATGATTGTTGGCTGGGACATGGAGTCACAATATTAGATGGCGTAACCATTGGTCAAGGTAGTGTCATTGGTGCAGGTGCAGTCGTCACTAAAGATATTCCGCCATTTTCCGTGGCTGTGGGTGTACCTGCAAAAGTCGTCAAAAATCGGATGAATCAGCAATTATCCGAAACAGGGGTAAGCTGTTAAGCATTAAATTTGCACATTGAGACCGCAGGGGTGCAGAATGCAGAAGGACAGAAGCAAGATTGCAGAGGGAATTGGGGAAATATTAATATTCTCTCCCTTGCTCCCCGCTCCCTGCTCCCCTGCCTCTTTTTACCACTGTATCTAAAGAAAAGTGTGTCTTTTTTTTCCCTTCAAGAAACCAAGTCATAGAATAATCATGACTTAAGTTATACCAACCCTGTGAATGACAGTTTTAGTCATAAACAGGGTATTCGCATTGGCTTTATCAAGCTTCTCCTGTAATGGTGAAACTTTCCGGTACAGGTACTCAAGGTGCAATCCTCAGAGTTTATTGAGCCAGCTAGAGAAAAATCACACCGCACATCACCTTGATACCTAATAAGTACTTGCTTGTTTCATTACTCTGGTTGAAGGAACTAACAGCATGAAACCAACTGTGATGACTTAGGGGTGAGGAGTGGTGATTTCGCTCTTGTCTACTCTCTATTCTTGATAGGAAATAATTATGACGACATTTGAGCAAGCTCCAATATTTCAGTGTGAATTTGAAGATGATCGCACTGGGTTAAGTAAAGAAACTATCAAACGCGCTTTGGCTGATAATCTTTTTTACATCCAAGGTAAATATCCTGGGACAGCCACGCCTAACGATTATTATATGGCTTTGGCTTACACCGTGCGCGATCGCATGTTGCAACGTTGGTTCAAGACTACGGAAGCCTATACAAAAAAAGGTGTCAAAGTTGTCAGCTATCTCTCAGCAGAATTTCTCTTGGGGCCGCACTTGAGCAATAACTTAATCAACTTGGGTATTTACGATTTAGTCCGTCAAACCGTGGAAGAAACCGGGCTAGATTTTGTCCAACTGCGCGAAATTGAAGAAGAACCAGGACTAGGAAATGGTGGTCTAGGTCGTCTGGCTGCTTGTTATATGGACTCTCTGTCAACTCTCGAAATTCCCGCCATTGGCTATGGAATTCGCTACGAATTTGGCATCTTTGACCAAGAAATTCGGGATGGTTGGCAAGTAGAAATCACAGATAAATGGCTACATTTAGGCAACCCTTGGGAAATTCCCCGTCTAGAAGAAACCATAGAAGTCAAGTTTGGTGGTCGCACCGAAGGTTATTACGATGAAAAATGCCGTTATCGGGTACGTTGGATTCCCGATAAAGTGGTCAAAGGTGTTCCCTACGATACGCCCATCTTAGGTTATCGCGTCAACACGGCTAATACTTTACGGTTGTGGAAAGCCGAAGCGCCTGAATCTTTTGAATTTAAAGCATTTAACGATGGGAACTATTACGGTGCAGTCAACAAAAAAGTAGTTTCCGAGAATATTACCAAAGTTCTCTATCCTAACGATGATTTGGTGCAAGGTAAGGAACTGCGCCTAGAACAACAATATTTCTTTGTGTCTTGTTCTTTGCAAGATATGATTCGGCTACATTTGCAAAAAGGCGAAACCATAGAGACTTTTCATCAATCATTTGCTGTACAACTCAATGACACTCACCCCTCTATCGGTGTGGCAGAATTGATGCGGCTATTGGTAGATGAATATCAACTAGAGTGGGATCAAGCTTGGCAAATTACACAGAATACTTTTGGCTATACCAATCACACCCTGTTACCAGAAGCTCTAGAAAAGTGGCCTTTAAAACTATTTAGTCACTTACTGCCAAGACATTTACAAATTATCTATGAAATTAACCAACGCTTTCTCGGTCAAGTGCGTGCTAAATATCCCGACGATAGCGATCGCCTAGCGCGGCTATCATTAATTGATGAAAGTGGGGAAAAGTACGTCCGCATGGCACACTTAGCCAGTGTTGGTTCCCATGCAATTAACGGTGTCGCCGCCTTACATACAGAGTTACTCAAACAAGATGTTCTGCGTGACTTTTACGAATTTTGGCCAGAGAAATTCACCAACAAAACCAATGGTGTCACACCCCGACGTTGGATAGTAGTCAGCAATCCCCTACTAGCTAACTTAATTACTCGTAAAATCGGTACAGATTGGATTAGCCATTTAGAAGATTTAAAGCAACTCGAAGCTTTTGTCGAAGATGCTGAGTTTCGTGATGAATGGCGGCAAACCAAGCAAGATATTAAGACTTATTTGGCAAATTATATTAAGGAAAACCACGGGATTGAAGTCAATCCTGAATCACTGTTTGATGTTCAGGTGAAGCGACTGCATGAGTACAAGCGCCAACACTTGAATGTGCTGCACATCATCACCCTTTATAAACGCCTCAAAGACAATCCCAATCTGGAAATTACACCCCGTACCTTTATTTTTGGTGGTAAAGCCGCTCCTGGCTACTTCATGGCGAAATTAATCATTAAACTCATCAACTCCGTTGGTGATGTGATTAATAATGATCCCGATATGCGCGATCGCCTAAAAGTAGTATTCTTACCTGATTACAATGTCAGGTTTGGTCAACGAGTTTACCCCGCCGCCGACCTTTCCGAACAAATCTCGACTGCTGGTAAAGAAGCTTCCGGGACTGGCAATATGAAATTTGCCATGAATGGCGCACTAACTATCGGCACACTTGATGGCGCTAACATCGAAATCCGCGAAGAAGTAGGCGCAGAAAACTTCTTCTTGTTTGGACTGACAACCGAACAAGTATATGATTTAAAATCCAAAGGCTATAACCCTTGGGATTATTACCATAGCAATCCGCAACTCAAAGAAGTAATTGACCTAATCAGTTCCGGATTCTTCTCGTATGGTGATACTAATTTGTTCCGGCCATTAGTAGACTCACTGTTGTACCACGATCCTTATTTGCTGTTTGCCGATTACCAGTCTTACATTGACTGTCAAGACCAAGTAAATCATGCTTACAGTGACCAAGAACACTGGACAAAAAATGTCAATTCTCAATGCAGCTAGGATGGGTAAATTCTCTTCTGACCGAGCCATTAAAGAATATTGCCAAGAAATTTGGAATGCTGTACCCGTAAAAATCGAACTAGCAGAATATATTCAAGCCAGGGCTGGTTTGAAAGTGAACTGATGAAGTTAGACTTACGCACCAATATTGTCTGTTGAGACTGGGTGTAAGGGTATAGAGGTATAAGGGTGTAAGGGTTTTGAATACCTACACCCCACACCTTCACACCCTCACACCCTAAAAGTTCAGGAAACCTCTGGCATTAATTAACGTCACAACATTAGCCAGTCAACAACTTATAAAAGCTTGAATGCCAGGAATAAGAAAACTTCTTAGCCTTCTACCTCCTGCCTCCTACCTCCTGCCTTCTGCCATAAAACAACCCACAGCATGAGATAATATCCGAACTTGTGCCATACTCTATGGGGTAGTCATAACATAGCCTCCCCTCTCAACAGAGTGCGCTCAAAACGAGACAAGATTTGGGTAAGATAAAGGAGCTATCTTTTCTGCATAGCAGATACCGAGAGAAGCTTTTTCCGACCCCCTTTGGAGATATTTCTATGCTGACTTTAAAAATCGCTGTTTATATTGTTGTTGCCTTCTTTGTGACTATCTTTGTCTTCGGATTCTTGTCAAATGATCCTGCTCGTAACCCTGGTCGTCGGGATTTAGAGTAAGAACAAGACAAATTATCCGCGACTGCCGGAAGGTGGAAAACACTCACAGTCACAGACAATTGCTTGCTATCCTACGGGAAAGCTTTACGCTTAAATACTGATTAGCAGTTGCTACACAGGGAAAATCCGCAGCCATTGGCTAACACGGAGTTTCCCTTCACAGTAACTGGGTTTTTACTAAAGTAATAGTAGTAAAATATACTACTTAGAAAACTGGCATCAGTTGAGGCGATCGCAAAGTTGCTCCCCAGTAGGAAGGCGTTTTCTAGCAGCGTCCTAGACAGTGCGATTTCCTCTTTTTAGCAGCTTGCTGCACGTAGGCAGAAAGCAAAAGTCGGAAGACACAGGTGTTCCCATCTTTCCGGCTATTCGTTGGCTATTTGTTAGGTTAATATTGCCCAGATATGCTTCACCCAGTTCTGCCGCCTGCGCCGCCTCCTGTTATTGAACCGATCCAATCGACAAATTCTCTGTCATCAGTTGACAAGACTCAAACTCATGCTTTTGTAGAACCAGCTAGTGATGCCCAAAACACTGCTGAAAAACCAGAAACTGCCAAAATTGCCGATACTAAAAATCTATCACCTCAATTAGTACCGATCGCATCAACTTCAGATAATTTAGTCACGACAAAAACTCTACCCACTCCCCATACACCAGAAACATTACCCTCAGCACTGTCGCCGTTTTCTCCCTCCAGAAATGCTACAAGTTTAGGGCAACCACTCAGCATTGGTTATGGCGTTCAGTCAGGGAATGTGATTGGTGAAAATCCTTTACAAACTGGCGCATCTGTTCAGCAATTCCCTGCACCCGCAAAATTTGTCACTGAACCAGTCACCCAGCCAGCATCGGCAGAAAAAATCCCCGCACCCGCAAAAGTCGTCACAGAAAAAATTACTCAGCCGTCATCTGTTCAGCAATTCCCCCCAGCCGCAAAAGTCGTTGCTGAACAAGTGACTCCACCAGCATCACAAAGCACAACCACACAGCCACAGCAACCAAAAACTATTAATCTTTCGGGGAAATTTAGCGACCATATACCTAACACTCAGCCAGTTCAAAATATTATTGAGTTTAAATCTCGCAGCCTCACCAGCCAATCAAATACCCCAACAAATATAGAATTTAAATCTCCCAGCCAAACAACTCCACAAACTACAACTTCTCCCACTCCCCAACAACCATCACAGACAACCACACCAGTAGTTAGAGAAAGAATTGTGGAAGTGATCTCAGACCGCCAGGAATATGATGAGCAACGACGAATTGTGACGGCGGAAGGTAATGTGGTGGTTCGATTTGATGGGGCTGTAGTGGATGCTGATCGCCTACAAGTGAATTTAGCCAATTTAATTGCGGTTGGGGAAGGGGATGTTGCCTTAACCAGAGGTGATCAAGTATTACGTGGTCAACGTTTTACTTATAACTTTTTGCAAGACAGTGGGGAATTGGAAAATGGCAGAGGCGAAATTTATATCCCCACATCCTCTACAGATTTGGGCTTTTTACCTGCTGAGAATACCCCTGGTGGTTTACAACTCAGACCACCAAGCGATCGCATTCGTGCCAATCAACCCCTCACCAATGTTCAAAGTCCGGGCGAAGTGAATGTGGTTGTCGGTGGTCGTGGTGCAAGTAATTTACCATTATCAAAACAAGGTGGACAAGTTAAGCGACTGCGATTTGAAGCCAGACATATCGATTTTTATCCACGGGGTTGGCAAGCCAGGGATGTGCGAATTACCAATGACCCATTTTCACCTCCCGAACTAGAGTTACGGGCGAGTAAAGTTACCCTAACACGCCAAGCCCCATTAATTGACCGTATTAAAACCGAACGTCAGCGTTTGGTATTTGATCAAAGTCTGAGTTTACCCATCCCCGTAGATAGCCAAACTATTGACCGCCGAGAACAAGAAGTCACTCCGGCAATTGTTTCGCCTGGTTATGATGGTGACGACCGTGGTGGTATATATTTGGAACGGGGTTTTACACCCATCAATACCGAAACAACAAGTTGGACAATTACACCACAGTTTTTTTTACAAAAAGCCATTCAGTCAGGAATAGAGAATCCGGCATCTGTGTTTGGTGTGAGAAGTAAACTAAATTCGGTTTTAGGCCCAAAAACAACACTGCGCGGTTCAGGAGAATTAACGAGTTTTGACTTGAGCCAACTAGACTCAAATCTGCGAGCGAGTTTGCGACTGCGGCAAGAATTAGGCGATCGCAATCCCCATCTTTTAAATGTGGAATATAGTTACCGAGATCGCTTGTATAACGGTTCTCTTGGCTTTCAAACTGTCCAAAGTAATTTAGGGGCAATTGTCACCTCACCGATTATTCCTTTGGGGAAAAGTGGTATTAACCTCGACTATCAAGCAAGCGCACAATATATTACTGCTAATAGCGATCGTCAAGACTTATTTAGCACCAACATTGGTCAAACAATTGATCGTGTTTCTTTAGGTCGTTTACAAGCCAGTGCCGCTCTTAGTACTGGTGTGTTTCTCTGGCAAGGAAAACCATTAGCCACCACAGCTACCGCCGGATTGCGTTATACACCTAGACCTATAGTTCCTTATATACAAGCAGTAGCTAGTATTAGAGGTACTAGTACTTATTACACCAATGGTGATGACCAAACCAATCTCATTGGTTCAGTTGGCTTACAAGGACAGATTGGGCATTTTTCCCGTCCTTTTTTTGATTACACAGGCTTTAATATCATTTACTCTAGAGGCTTAACTAGCGGATTATCGCCTTTTTTTGTTTGACCGATTTGTTGATAACCAAGTCCTGAGCGCGGGAATTGTTCAACAAATTTATGGGCCATTTCGGATTGGTTTTCAGACCTCAATTAACTTGGATACAGGCAGAGAAACCAGTACAGACTATGTTTTGGAATATAGCCGCCGCACCTATGGCATTACCCTACGCTACAATCCTGTCTTAGAATTAGGCGGTTTCAGCATTCGCATTAGTGACTTTAATTGGACTGGTGGTACAGATCCATTTTCGACTAACCAAGTGACACCTGTGGTTGGAGGTGTGCGCCAAGAATAATCTTGGGAGTGGGAAGTAGAAAAAGAATACTTTTGGACTTACTACAACTTAGTATCAGCAAGTTTTTGCGTCTCATTAGACACCAGCTGTATCTATGTTATTATCGGGTTTTAACTTTCGGGATTGAGTAATTAGCCATCATCAACCAGAAAAAAGCACTGGAAAATTTATATTTCTGACTCAGTAACCAGCACTTTTTATACAAAGGCTAACAGGCTAGGGCGCTGCTATGGCAAAAGTAAAATCAAAAGTCCAGAAATCAAAAAACTCAAAAAAGCAGCCTAAAAAGGACGCACCGACTCTTAGCCTCCAAGAAAGGTTAGCCCAAAAGCGTCAAGCAAATAAAGCCCGCAAAGAATTCATGGATTTACTCACTAAATCCTTATCTGTTGCGTTATTTTTAGGCTTTTTGCTGTTTTTAGGTGCCGGCATTAAGGCCGCGTTACCTGCTGTCTTGGGGGTAATGGTTATGTCTTTTTCTTATAAATACCCCCGTCAGGCTTTAATTGCCTTTATCATATACGTTCCCTTTGGCGGCACAATTACTTATTACATTGGTAATAGCCCGATTCTACAATTGGCTAAAGATTCATTCTATATCCCAGTCGCGATCGCACTTTGGCAGATTTGCCGCCAACAAAAGCTGCCATTCGTTATCCCCAAAGCAATTAAAATTCCTTTGTATTTTGTCTTAGCTTCCAGCTTACTAACTTTGGTATTTATTAATGGTGGACAGCAGCTTAACCCCCCACCCGCAGGTTTATTCAAAACACCTGCTAAAGAAATACCTATCGGCTTAGGAATTTTAGGTTTAAAAGTATTTTTAGGTTATGTACCTTTAATCACTTGTGCGTATTATCTCATTCGTGATAAAAAAGATTTTTTGAGGATAACACGCTTACAAATTATTCTCATCATCATTTGCTGTGCGCTAGGATTTCTGCAATACATACTATTAGTAGTTGGCATTTGTGAAGGTACAAGAAATTTAGAAGGTGCGGCTTTATTTAAAGCTACACTTGATGCCCGATGTTATTTTGGTGGAGCTTTAGTTTATAGTCCCAGCCAAGGAATTATTCGCCTACCTGGAACATTTGTTGCTCCTTGGCAATGGGCATGGTTTTTAATTTCTAGTACCTTTTTTGCCTTTGCTACAGGCTTTTCTGACCCGTCAATTTTTTGGCGGTTAACAAGTTTAGGTTCTTTAGCTTTAATCTTCGTCAATGCAGTAATTTCGGGACAAAGAATTGCTTTAGCTTTAGTACCGACTTGCTTTGTGATGCTGCTATTACTTACTGGACAAATTGCTAACTTTAAAAGGTTTATTCCTATTGGGGTAGGACTAGCAGTAATTTTGGGAATTGCAGTTGTGACTAACCCGGTAGTTGTGCAAGAACGGCTTGATAGTTTTTTGGTACGCTGGAATGCTTCACCGCCACAAGACTTTATTATCGCCCAATTTACGGAAAACTGGAAAAATGTAGACACTCCCATAGGAAGCGGTTTAGGTCGAGCGACTAACTCGGCGCGTGCCTTGGGTGAGACTAAGTTAGTAGAGACATACTATCCCAAAGTTTTATATGAGGTTGGGATTTTTGGTGTATTAGGTTTTTTCGCTTTAGTTAATGTCCTGACATTTACAGGGTTTAAAACTTATCGTTCCCTAAAAAACCGTAATTTCCGCAGTTACGGAGCATCGATGTGGGTGTTTATATTGTTTATTAGTTATAACACTTACTACTATCCTTTAGATGTTGATCCCGTAGCTGTGTATTACTGGTTTGTTGCGGGAATACTATTTAAGTTACCAATACTGGATAAACAAGAAAAAGAAGATGCTGACCCTGAAAACACCAACAAGAAAAAAACGTCTAAAAATCAAGTTTTAATTGAGTGAATTTCTCTGAGATTTTACAAACATAACCACGGGTAATTCTACTATCAAAGTAACCAATTTATTTGAGAATGCAATTACATGAATGATTTGCCTTTAATTTCCGTAATCATCCCGACCTACGGACGAGAGGAACCACTAAAAGATAGTATTGTGGATGTTCTCAATCAAGACTATCCCCATTTTGAGGTTTTGGTGGTGGATCAATCGCCAAAACACCAGCCAGAAGTACAAGCTTATCTGGAAGAAGTAGCTGCTTCAGGTAAAATTCAATGGTTTCGGTTGAATTGGGCTAGTTTACCTGGGGCGCGAAATTATGGTGTGCGGCGGTCATCTGGAGACATAATTTTATTTATTGATGATGATGTAAAATTAACGCCTGGCTTTTTAATGGCTCATGCAAAAAATTATTTACAAAATCCAGAAATTGGGGCTGTGGCTGGGCGAGTTTTTGACAGAATGAAATTAAGCGAATCTGGAGGTAAATTACAGATTGAATACCTTCCTCCCCAAGCCATGAATCCTGGTCTTGCTTGGCATTATCTGGATTTAGTACATACGATTAGACCCCAACAGGTGCTAACAGCTAGGGGTTGTAATATGTCATTTCGTCGCGAGATTTTTAGTAAGTATAGTCTGAGATTTGATGAGAGATTTCGCGGGAGTGCTGTACGGGAGGAATCAGATTTTTGTTTGCGTATCAGACAGACAGGATATAAGATTTGGTATGACCCAGAAGCACATTTAATTCACTTAGGTGAAGAAACAGGTGGGTGTCATGATATTAGTACGCGATCGCTCAAATATCAATTCACTTTCTATCATAATAATTTCTTGATGGCATTGAAAAACCTGACTTTTAGTGAATTTCTACAACTATCTGCTAGTCTATTTGATTGTCAGGTTATGGGACATCCGCCTTGTAACAAAAATGGTTCTTTTGCGGCGATTTTGTCCCGTGGTATGTTCTATGTTTTAGGTTTTATGAATGCGTTATCTAGTGTAATTCAATCCCTCTGGAATGATGGGCAGACTTATACTAAGTTGGATCAACAATCCCAAATGTTAGTTGTTGATAAACAACCGTCGATGTCTGCTAATTGAAAATTGCTGTTGCAGTCTTTAGATCCCCGACTTCTTAAAGAAGTCGGGGATCTGATGCAAAATTGATATGAAGAAGCAGATAATTAGCCTGCGAAGGTGATTACTAAGCTTGTTGAAGTGTAGGCTTTGTTTGTATAGCCCTAGACTTCCAGTCTGAAGGGTTTATATGCAGCCTCTTAATAAGATTAAATTAAAATGCGTATACTACAAATTGTTCCATCGATTTCTTTAATTTATGGTGGCCCAAGCCAAATGGTATTAGGGTTAGCGCCGGCTTTAGCAAAAGAAGGTGTAAAAGTTACTGTTCTGACAACTGATAGTAATGGTGATACTGGTCAACAACCTTTAGATGTACCTTTAAATCGCCCAATTCAACAAGACGGTTATGAAATAATTTACTTTCGCTGTGCGCCATTTCGTCGCTATAAATTTTCGCTGGATTTACTCAATTGGCTAAAAAGTCATGCTAACGAATTTGATTTAGCACATATTCATGCTTTGTTTTCTCCTATTAGTAGTGCAGCCGCGACGGTATGTCGTGAAAAAAAAATTACCTTATATTTTGCGTCCTTTAGGTACTCTTGATCCGGCTGATTTACAGAAGAAACAACAATTAAAAAAAGCTGTATGTAGAGTTGATTGAACGCCAAAATTTAGCAGGTGCAGCAGCGATTCATTTCACTAGTCAACAAGAAGCAAAAATATCGGAAAGATTTGGAGTTAATACAAAAGATTTAGTAATTCCTTTGGGTGTGAAACCGACGCAAAGAATTTCATCAAGTGCAGTACGCAGCCAGTTAGGTATACCGGAGGATGTGCCTTTGGTGCTATTTATGTCGCGTATTGACCCCAAAAAAGGCTTGAATTTGTTGATTCCAGCTTTAGAAAAACTCTTGGCAAATGATAGCAAGTTTCATTTTGTTTTAGCTGGGACAAATCCTCAAGACCCAGACTATGAAAACAAAATCAAATTTCAAATCGAAAATTCACCATTGCGATCGCATACTACCATTACAGGCTTTGTGAGTGGTGAATTGAAAGCTGGTTTATTGCAAGCTGCTGATTTATTTGTTTTACCTTCTTATTACGAAAACTTTGGTATTGCGGTGGCTGAGGCTATGGTAGCAGGGATACCTGTAGTTATTTCCGACCAGGTGCATATTTGGCAGCAAGTAGGCGATAGTCAGTCGGGATGGGTGGGTAAAAATGATGTATCTTCGTTGTTTGAGTTATTGCAACAAGCTATGCAAAATCCCCAAGAACGCCAACGTCGGGGACAAAATGCTCAAAAATATGCCTTAGAAAATTTTAGCTGGGATGCGATCGCACGCCAAATGATTCAAGCTTATCAGCAATTGACTGTGAAAATTTAGTCATGAAATGTTTGGCGTTCTGTTTTCATCACTTTTCCGGCTTCATCAAAGTGTATTTTAAATTCAAACCACGCAAAATCCCCAAAGGGTGCTGCACCATCTTCACCATAACGCCAAGAATCACCATCATCTGATGAAGACATCTGTGTGGGTAAAATTTTCGATACTTCAGCTTAGGTCATTCCTGGTTTGATACTGTCGAACTTTTGCAGTGTAAAACCTGGAGGTAATTTAGTATCAATTAAAGGATTGAAGATAAACACACTTTCTGTGAAACATTGTAAGTATACCCCTATAGGTAAAACAAATATCACAAAAAATACTATTAATCCTTTAGTGAATTCCATTTTTTAACTCACATCCCGCAATTAAAAAAAGTTAGGGGTTTAAGTCCCCGACTTCTATCAAGCCGCCAGTGTTGTGGCTCTTTCTAAATTCCCGTTACAATACGGAAAAAGCGAATTGCGAATTGCTTTAATTCGCCCTTTCCCATTGGCGTTGAATTTCTGTAATTGTTTTGCTATCAGGTGGTGGAAGAATTTTCACACTCGGTTTAATTTCTACGCCAGGAATATTTTGATTCCACGGACTATTCGGTACAGTTTTTAAATCAACCTTATTATTCACCGGACGAAAACCATAGCGAACAAATACTGCTTGTTGTTCTGGTTGGGTGAGAAAGTCTAAAAACTGCTTGGCGGCTTTTGCTGTACCTGCGCCTACATCTCGTCTGACAATTGCGGCGGTGGCTGTAGTTTCAATTGATGGGTCTAAATAATAAACTTGGTATGGTCTGCCTTTACTGGCGGCTGATTGTTGCCAACGATATAAAGCTACACTTTCATATACAGTAGCGACATCCGCATCATTAGCACCTCTAACAATAAATTCTTGTAGGAGAATATCTGTAGAACGAGGCGGTTGATAAACTGATTTTTTAATTAAACTAAATAGTGTCTGCACTGAGGAGTTGTTGAAACTATCGGTGTTGATAGTTCCACTCAATTTTGATTGTGTCCACAGGTTCAAAGTTAACTGACCACTATTAGAACGAGTGGGGTCTGTGGTGACAAAATCAAAACTACCCCAGTTACTTGAACCGCCAACTTTTCCCCAGTTACCAGCTTGCATTGCTTGTTCCAGTTTTGACCATTGAAAGCGCCCATTAGGAAAGAGGACTTTACCCCGTTCTGGCCAAGCGATACCTACTAATAGAGTTTTTGCTAGTGGTTGGGGATTTTCATAAAATGGTTCAGTTTGGGTGGTAGTACGGAGGCGATCGCTTAATTCTGTTAAAATTTCCCCATTAGCAGGAATTAACACCGCAGGTTTAAAATCATTTTTCTGGTCAACATAATTGTTCACCATATCCTGAGAACCCTGAAATTTCAGTTCTAACTTGATATTGGGATTTTCTTGCTCAAATTTTACTTCTAGTTGTTGCAGTGGTTCTTGTAGTTCTGTACCGCTAACAATGACCACTGTTTGCTGTAAACCAGGAATTGGGGCGTAAGTTAAACCTAATGCTGCTGCGATAATGGCGACAGAGGTAAAAACTTGTTTTCTGCGTTTGAATTGAGATTTTTTAGGTTTCATATTATTTTGTTTTGTTTAAGAAGTTATTTGCAATAACTAATATAAAGGCACATAAAGTCACAAGAAATAAGAATAATAAAGCCATACAAAAGACAACCATAATGTTGAGTCCTATCAAGATTGTCAGCAAATCTAAAGCACTCAAATAAGTATCTTTAACTATGATTTCTAAGGATGCTTGACCATTATTACTTAGTAGTGTTTCTAGCCGTTCTTTATCTGCTAATGCCGGTTTTAAATTACTCCCGTAAAAATATAGTTTTTCTTCTTGATTATTGGTTTTGAGGTAAATATAAGTCCCCGCAGGTAAATCTTCTTTAAAGACATAATCTTCTACCTCTATACCCGTTAATCTAAATGATGTTGGCGTATTTGACCATAAACCGTATATATGGCTAACCTGCTGCTGACATTTGACATAATTAGGTTCAAGTCGTTGACATTTTAAGTTAACTGATTTACCAAGTGTCAACACCAGCATAGGGATAACTATCAACGACTCGGCAAAGATGACAGCGAAAGTAAACTTTTTGAGATGGCTGATTTTTTTCTGCATATATAGGAATCCGTTTTGATTCCTGAACTTATGATTTCACTGTCTTACTACTAAATCCAGATTTTCTGCAAGGCTGTTGAGTTCATCAGCAATTAATTGCAATCCGTTAATTTGCTCAGAATCAGTTAAATCAGATGTACGTAATCTTGTTTGCAGTTTTTGTAATACACCTGCAAAATCTTGAATTAAAGTCGCAATATTGATAACTCTGGCGAGGCGACTATCTTCACCTTCTTGTGCTAACTGTATATTACGTTTTAGACTCTCTGCCAACTGATTGAGATGTCGTTGAGACACCCCAGAACTAGCTGGTAATTTGGTTTTCACTTCTGTAAGTTGCTGTTGTAAAGCTGCGATAGAAAGGAGTGAATTTGTGTGATGTAGACTAACTCCTAATTTATCAAGTTTAGTTGGAAGTTCGGCAGCGCGATCGCAACTGATTAAAACCGTTGTCAACAGTTCCACATGAAAAGTATCAGTTAATAATTTCTGCACCTCCACACGCATAGTATTAGATTGATTAGCTAATGCCAAAGCTGACGATTTAACTGTTAATATTTCCCGTTCTAAAGCTGGGTTATCTAACTCTAATACCTCAGCTTCACGAGACTTGAAAAAACTCGCACCAGCTACCGCTACACCAGTCGCCACAGGTAACATTACCAAACTAGACAAATTCCCCAACCGCACCCCAACAAACAGAGTTAAACCACCAACCAAAATAGCCAACGGATAATACAACGGATTGACTAACTTCACCATAAAAAACTCCGCGTACCTTTGCGTTTAAAACTCCACCTGTAAGTTTGACATAACCTGTGAAATCGTCTCAGGATTACCTTGAGAATAATAGCCTCCATTTAACTCAGCAATTGCTTTTAAAACATCCGGTTGAAATTCACCTTCTTTACCATAACCAATCGTAAAAAAGCCAATTCTTTGGTCAGTTGCAAAACCGCTTTTTTGCAATTCTTCTTCTAATTCATTCAACTTAATATTTGAACCAGCGTCTTCACCATCAGTTAATATCAGCACAGCGTTAATTGCATCTTTACGCAGATTTTGTTGTAGCCAATTTCTCGCTTCTAAAGCTGCATCGTATAATTTTGTCCCACCATCAGCTTGCAGTCCATTGATGAATTGCCAACCGCGATCGCGTCCTTGGGGTGTACCATCGACTAATACAGGCGGACGAATTACCGAATCAAAATCAATCAAGGCAATTTGTTCTTTCGGCCCCAAGTTCTTAATATAGTTTTGTAAAGTATTTTGTACAGCAGGCAATTTATCACCCGACATTGAACCAGAAGAATCAACAACAACCACCACCAACGATGGTTTTTTCGCCAATTCTTGCCAAGATTTTAACATTGCATCCACAACTTCTGGCTTTGGTGGACGCAAGGAATCATACTTGGCTTGGGCTTCTACACCAAATTCAGGACGAAACTTAGCACCTAAAGCGACTCCTGGGGTTCCAGGACGTAAACCCAAATCTGTCGCAATTTTTTGTGTTTCTGGCGATCGCCAATAAGTGATAAACTTTTCCGCAGCAGCTTTTTCATCTGCGCTTACCCAAGGTGCATTCGGGATAATCGCCCGCATATTAGAGGTAAAAGTAGCTTTGGGATAAACAGCTTGATAACGCTGCTGTCCTGTTGCTAAACCGGAATTGGCTACAATTACACTCGACTCGTATACTGAACCAACCGAAGCCCAAAATGGCCCATTCTTGACCATTGCTTGGGCGAGAGAATTAGTCGAAACCCCGTAACGAGTAATTTTGCTTTGGATTTGCTGAATTTGGGGTTGAAACTGCTGCACATCCGCCACAGTGATTTCTTCAGGACGCTTACCTGATACGCTGGCGTATTGGGCGACCAGAGTCTGCAACCCAGAATTAGAACGAGTCGGGGCAGAATGTACATAATGAACTGTTAAAGGTGGCGAAGTTGGGTCAATATCACGGTGAGTTTTAGCCGTCACCAAAGCTTTGTAAGGATCTGCAAATTTCCGCAAACCATTGGCGATATCAGCTTGCGCCATAAAAACCATTGGCGTGTTCGCAACCAGTGGTGATTCTGTGATTTCTGGGATGTAATTTTTCCCCGGAAAAATTTGATTCATCCGGTAAATTAACTGACTGTGATATATGTCCCCATCTAGAGAAATAATTGTCGGAAAATCTGGTGCGTTGGCTTGTACTGTCCCCTTTTGCAATTGATTGGCTAAAGCCACTACCTCAGTCACAACATCACCACTACCCAAAGATTCGCATTTCACTCGAAAAGCTGTACCATTATCTAGCTTTGGTTGGGTAGCATTAAAATTTTTCGCCGCTTGATTACAAAAGTCACCCAAAGCACTACCGACTAGTAACTTGACTGTTAACCCTGAAAAATTATTATCAGAAGTTGAATCAGTGTTACATCCCGTGACTAACACTAAAGTAGAGATTGCTACAAGATTGGTAACAAACCGAGACCTTTGAAAAACCATGCACTTCTCCCAAAATGATGAGTAATCTAGCAATCTCTGCAATCAAATAGTAAATTCTGCTTCTATTGTGCGCTCAAAAAGTTAATTTTCAGTTAATTGGTTAAGTGTAAAAGATAAACATTATATCTGTATAATAATCAAGCCGCATCTAGTTACACAGCATCTCTCCCTGCCTCCGTGCTAAGGACTTAAAATTTTGTAACAAATAGCTAAAAGCCGATAGGGAAACCGATGTTTTATGGGATGATGGCAAAATAGACTACATCTGCCTCTTTATCTACAGGGAATCTCTTATGGCTCTCCGTCTTGGTGATACAGTACCCAACTTTACACAAGCGTCTACACATGGCGACATAGATTTTTACACATGGGCTGGTGATAGCTGGGTGGTGCTGTTTTCTCACCCTGCTGACTACACACCAGTTTGTACAACTGAATTAGGTACAGTTGCCAAACTCAAACCAGAATTTGATAAGCGCAATGTTAAAGCGATCGCCCTCAGCGTTGATGATGTAGAATCTCATAACGGCTGGGTAGGTGACATCGAAGAAACTCAAAACACCACCCTTAATTACCCCATTTTGGCAGACGCAGATCGTAAAGTTTCTGACCTTTACGATATGATTCACCCCAATGCTAACGCTGCTGTCACAGTGCGTTCCGTATTTGTAATTGATCCCAACAAAAAAACTGCGTCTTTCCTTCACTTACCCCCCCAGCACCGGACGCAACTTTGATGAACTGTTGCGGGTAATTGATTCACTACAACTCACCGACAATTACAGCGTAGCCACCCCTGCTGACTGGAAAGATGGTGATGATTGTGTAATTGTACCTTCTCTCAAAGACCCAGAAGTATTAAAAGAAAAATTCCCCAAAGGCTACCAAGAAGTTAAACCCTACTTACGGATGACTCCTCAGCCTAATAAGTAATGAATGCTGAGTGCTGAATACTTAGCACTCGGTAGATAAATTTTTAATTCAGTTTGTGTACAAGACGCAAAGAATAGTTTATCTTTGCGTTCTTTTGTATTTAGATAAAAATGAAAAATCAAGCCAGCTTTTAAAATATGATGCTGCCATCACCTTTAATTCTACAAGTGCCGCCATCAATACAAATGACAGACCAACAATTCTTTGATTTCTGTCAAGTAAATTCTCATTTACGTATTGAGAAAGATAGATTTGGACACCTATCAATTATGTCGGCTATTGATGAGAAGATGGCAAATCTTAGTGGAAGTATCTTTGAGCAACTGCGTGTTTGGTCGCAACAACATCATGCAGGTATAATCTTTGATGCAAAGACAAGATTTAAGTTATCAACAGGTGCAAATAGATTACCTTATGCTGCTTGGATGAAATTAGACCGATGGAATACATTTTCGTCAGCACCAAAAGAATGGTTTATTCCTACTTGTCCTGATTTTGTAGTTGAAATTAGATTCATCAACCAGAACCTGCAATTAATTCAAGAAAACATGGCAGAATATATGCAGGAATCAGAAATAAAATTAGGCTGGTTAATAGACCTTCAGCATCGCCAAGTATATACAGCACTTTGCGAGACTAACTGGTACAGTAGCAGCAGTGAGAAAAATAGTTTTGAAGTTGCTGACTGGAGCATAAAAGTACTCCAAGAGCTAAGAGTTGTTCGACGGCAAATTTATTATGTGGAGAAAACTTTCTGATAAATGCCTTGAGTTGCCACCATAAATGTTCGATGGGATTAAATTCTGGGGAATAAGGTGATAAGTAAACGACTCTGGCACCGACGGACTCTATCATCTCCTTGATACCTTTGATCTTGTGTGCCCTCAAATTATCCATTACTACTACTGCTCCGGGCCATAATTGAGGCAATAGTTCTTCTTGAATAAATTGTTTGAAGTCATCACCCGTCATAGATTTGCCTAATGTCTTCATTGCTAGGATGGACTTGTGGCTGATTGCCCCGACGACAGTTACCCGACTTCCACGATAAAATGGCTTGACATCATACACCCGCGTTCCTTTTTTACTTCTGCCCAGTTCCCGCATTAACCCTAGCAATATTCCCATTTCGTCCAGGAACACCAAGTCATCTACAAATACATCCCGGATAATTTCCCAATACTCTAACCGTTTATTTTGTGTTGTTTCTCTGTGACCTTGGCTGCTTTTGAGTGTTTTTTTTGACTGTCAATTCTTGTTTTTGGAGAAATCTGCACATTGCACTCTCACTCAATCTGACTCCTGTTTTTTCTCCCCAATATTCACAATATTCGGCTAGGGTATAATCTGGAAATTCCGCCACCATTTCCTCTATCTGGTGTTCATAACCAGACAGTTGACTTGCTTTTCCTCCCGTTGCTGGTCTTGGCTGTAACGTTCCTTGTTCCCGTTTTTGCTTTACCAATCCTTGCACTGTATTTTTACTTACCTTGAATCTTGCTGCTACTTTCCTAATTGATGTATTTCCTGCTTCGTAAACACTAATTATTTTCTCTCTTAAATCTATTGAGTATGGTTTCATCTTATTTTTTACTTTATCTTCTTAAATATTGTGCCTAACTGTTACGCAAAGTGCTGTAGTAACACTGCGAATTTAGTATTAGCTGGTGGGTTTGTCCTAAATGAACAAGGTGTGAAAAATGTGGGCAATGGCTATGCAGGAACTGCTGTTAACATTGATGATGCTAGTGCGATTTTTTCTCTTCCTAAAGTAACAAAAGAGGGATTAATCGACAAAAATTATTCAAGGAAAAATGTGAAGCAAAATTTAGTGGGATTGCAGACATCCCAGTTGATTCCAGAGGATAAATATTAGTTGGTTATGTGTGGGATCTAGCCAAATCTATAAACACTCAAACTCTATATTATCTACATCAGTTGGCACTTAATAAAAAATATTTGCTTTGATTACCTGTTAATGTGTGATTGAAATTCCAAAAATCAAATTGGCAGAGTAATCACAAACTTTGTTCCTTGACTAGCAGTAGACAAGCAGTGGATGTTGCCATGATGTTTATCCACAATAATTTGATAGCTGATAGCTAATCCTAGTCCAGTTCCTTTACCCACAGGTTTAGTTGTAAAAGATGGTTCAAAAATTCTCGCTTGCACTTCTGGCGGCATTCCTAAAGCATTATCTTCAATGCAAATTGAAACAGTTTCTTGCTGATTATCAACAGACGTAGTAATCGTGATGGTGTATTGACAAGGTGATATCGCCTGTTTTGAAACGTTTTGATGTAAATCATCAAAAGCATCTATAGCATTAGCAATAATATTCATAAAAACTTGATTTAGCTGCCCAGGATAGCAAGTAATTGGGGGTAGTTCACTGTATTGGGCGACAACTTCAATTTTAGGGCGATCGCCTTGGTCTTTGAGACGATGCTTTAAGAGCATAATAGTACTATCAAGTCCTTCATGAATTTGAAACTCGACTTTAGAAGAAATATCAGCCCTAGCAAAAGTTCTTAAAGAAAGACTGATGTCTTTGAGACGCTCAATTCCTTGGTGCATTGATAAAAGAAGTTTTGGTAAGTCCTCATATAAATACTCTAAGTCAATTTCTTCGATGAGTTCTTCCACTTCTGGATCTGGGTCTGGTAGTTTTTGCTGTTGCAAATCCACCAAACGAAATAAATCATTTACATATTGTTCAATATAAGAGCAGTTACCACTAATAAAACCAATCGGGTTATTAATCTCATGACCAATACCTGCAACTAATTGTCCTAAAGTAGACATTTTCTCACTTTGGATAAGTTGTAGTTGAGTTTGTTGTAATTGTTGTAGAGAATGAGTTAATTCGGCAGTACGTTCTTGCACCCGTTGTTCTAAAGTCCTTGTGAGATGGGAGATTTTGAGATGTAGTTTTAGTCGAGCAATAACTTCTTCTTGTTGAAAAGGCTTAGTAATATAATCAACAGCACCAATTTCCAGTCCTTTAACTTTATCCGTAGCATCAGATAAAGCCGTCATAAAAATCACCGGAATATTTTGGGTAATATTATTAGCTTTCAGTCTGCGGCAAGTTTCAAATCCATCCAGCCCCGGCATCATCACATCAAGGAGAATTAAATCAGGATGAGCGTATTCTGTTTGTTCAATTGCTGACTCACCATCTGTTGCCATCAGTGCTTTCCAACCACATCCCTTAATCGCTTCTGATAGCACCTTGAGATTATTTGGATTATCGTCCACCAATAAAATGTGCATTGGTTTCAAAACAGCTTCAGTAATCATTGATGTGACTCCGTGGTGACAAATGTTTTCAAGAACTTACGGATTTTTGTAGTTTGGAAATTAGCAGTGAGTTTACCTAATGTATTGGCAAAAGCAGTAAATTGACTATCTTGCTTGATTAACTCAGCAATTATGGCCTCGATCGCAGGAATATCTCCCATCATGGACAAATGATATAGTTGTTGCAAAATATCCTGAGATGGCAAAATCAGTTCATTATCATCTATTGGCTCATTTTTACTTGGTAACTGCTTTGACTGTGATTCGGCATAAATCCAGTCCACATTGAGTAGCGATCGCAGTGCATTTAATAGTTCATCAACTTGTAAAGGTTTGGGTAAAAAATGCTGTTGCACCAGCTTCTAAACTTCGTTGCTGATTTTCTTCAAAGACTCTAGCACTAGAGACAATAATCGGAATCAAACTTGTTTGGGGATTTTCTTGTAATTGCACCATTAACTCAAAGCCATCCATATTTGGCATAGCTAAATCCAGCACAATCATATCCGGTTCATGTTCAGTTGCCACCTGTAGTCCTTGTTTACCATCAGTTGCTTCTAAAGTGCGACAACCAATTTTTTGTAGTAGACTACTCAACATCGAGAGGTGGTTGCGATCATCATCAATAATCAAAATTCGTGGTACACGACCACGAATCCCAATTATTTTTTGATTGCTGACAGTTACAGTATGTGTATTCCAGTCATGGGAAACTGGTATTGGTACTGTGATATCAAACCAAAATAAACTGCCTTCTCCTAAATTACTTTGCACTTGAATTTGACTACCCATCAATCCAGCAATTCTTTGACTGATGGCTAATCCTAAACCTGTACCTTCAGATTTTCTATTTGCTTCACCTACTTGTTCAAAAGCTAAAAAGATTTTCTCTAATTGGTCTGATGACATCCCAATACCTGTATCTTCTATTTGGAAGCGAATTTTCTGATAAGTAATTTCTGGATTATTCTGGCTTTTTTGTGACAAATTTTGCTCAATCACATCGATTTTCAATGTAACGCTGCCGCTATCTGTGAATTTGATAGCATTACCGAGTAAGTTAATCAAAATTTGCCTGAGCCGCTTTTCATCTACTTGAATTACAGTTGCCAAAGAATTATCAGCTACGATGTTAAAGCCTATTTCTTTTTGTTCGGCTCGAATATTACAAATCTCGGTCACCCCATGTAAAAAAGTTGCTAAATGTACATTAGTTGCTACCAATTCTAATTTACGAGCTTCAATTTTTGAGAGATCGAGAATATCATTAATCAGCATGAGTAAATGGGAACCACATTGATAGATAATGTTGACTCCTTCTCGATTTTTATCGGTTAAGTTTGGCGATAACTCTAGCACCTGGGCAAAACCTAAAATGCCATTTAATGGTGTACGTAACTCATGACTCATGTTGGCTAAAAACTCGCTCTTGGCTTCGTTAGCTGCATCAGCAGCTTGTTTGGCTTCCAGTAGTTCACGAGTGCGTTCTTCAACTTTAAACTCAAGAGTTTTAGAATAATCTAAGAGTTGAGAGTTGGCAATTTCTAGTTGTCGGTTGGCTTCTTCTAACTTTTGTTGTTTATAGGCATTGGTTGTGGCAATCACACTACTAATAAAGGCAGCTAACCCTGGTGTAACAGGAATCAACCAACCCTGTAAAAATATCCCATAGCCACCTACCAGAAAACCACCACTGATACCTACTGTTGCCCAGAGAATTTTGCCGCCGGGAATGTTGCGCTGGGTACGCCAACTTGCTAAACACCAGCTACCACCAGAACCAATCAAAGACCACAAAATAATCCAAAATGACGTGGTATTGCCAGAAAAACCATGTAGGTTTGCTTTACCTGTTTTTGCTCCTTGGACTATTTGATGGGCAATATTGGCATGAATTACAACTCCAGCTGTGGGTTTTTGAGCAGCAATCAAAGAGGAACTAAAGGGTGTGCTAAAGAAATCATTGGTACTGGAGGCCGTTGAACCGATAAACACCATGCGATCGCGCATCATGTTGGCGGGAATTGTTTCGGCTAACACATCCCGCATCGCCACTGTGCGAAATGCTGTTTCGGCACCATACCAATTGAGCAGAATTTGATAACCACCCACATCAGTATCGGAATAGCCTGCTTCTTGGTTTTGCAGGGGCAGATAAATTTGATGATTTAAGCGGAATTTCTGTTGCTCTTCGTTCACTGGTTCTAAAGAAATTTTTTCGGTTTCCAGATACTTGAGAGCAACCATAGTTGCCAATCCTGCTTTAATTTGTCCGGCTTGTTTGGTATCAGCAGCTGTGAGTAAGGCACGCCGTACATGGCGATCACCATCTAATACCAAATCTGCTAATCCCACTTGCCCCAGTTTTTGCAATTCTGGTGGGGGATTGACACGCTCCCCAGTAATTTTTTCCACCCCAATTAAATTAGGTGTGCTACGGAAAACTTCTACCAGTTGTTCATATCCTTTGCCTTCTGGTAAATCTCGGTAGAGATCCAAGCCAATGGCGCGGGGTTTTTGCGATCGGATTTTTTGAAGTAATTGCGCTAGTGACCCATCGGGAATCGGCCATTTACCAACCGATTGAATATCCCGTTCATCAATTGTGACAATCACGATTTCGTCAGCTATTATATTTTGCGAACGCTGTCGCATCCATTCATCACGAAGTTTCCACTCCGGCAAATTAAAAAGTCCCAATGACTGCCCAACAATAACTGTAAGAGCGACACTGGGAGTAATAATTAAAACGCTACGCGAGCGTTGCATCAAACTTTGTAATTTACGCCACATAATTTCGCCGGAGGCACATAACATTGATTAGTATTCATCAGCCATGACTCCACTAACACTTGTCTGAGTAGAGGATAGGGAGCAGAGAGCGGGGCGCAAGGAGGAGAATAAAATATTGACCCAATTCCCCCTGCAACCTTGCCTCCTGCCCCCTGTACCCCTGCTAGGTCTACACAGCATGTCGGGTTGGTGAACTACTAGTCCTCAGTCCCTAATTAGCTGATGCGACTAAGGGAGCAGTTGCAATATCCTTTAAGCTCACGGAAGAAAGAAGTTCTTGCCATTGCTTAACAATTGTGGGATTGTCGGGTTGAGCAGTTTGTAGTGCAGCCATTGTTGCTACACAGTCATACCACACTCCGCTTTTACCAAAGGCAACTGCCCGTTGGAGAGCATCTGACTGCTGCATTGCTGTTGTCAATTCAGCAGTCGGCTGAATACGTTCAATCCAACCATCAACATAAGGTGTACTGGGGCTAAGTGTTCCATCCACCTTCAGCGCCAAGAACCATTGATAGTTTTTACCTACAGCTAAAGCAGGTGCATCTGCTGGTAATTTGATGGCCATAACTCCAGTTTTCCCAGTCACTGGAATGGTCATTTGATATTGGGTATTACCAGTTTCATCCTTGAGGCTGAATACAGCTTCTTCAGCATTAGAAGCAGGAAGATAAACCAAAACTGTCGGGTGTTCAGAAGTTGTAGTGCCGTAGAAGTTTTCCGGTAGAAGGGCTATCAACGCTGCTGGCCCGGTTGCTGCTACAGTTCCAGGATTCAAGTAGTAAGTACCTAAACGGGAAGCTCCTCCGTATGCTTGTTGGGGGGCGCTGTTATCTTTTTTAGGGGTAAAGATATTCCCACGAGAAGCCCCACCTGATGCCTGTTGGGGGGCGCTGTTATCTTTTTTGGGCGTAAAGAGATTCCCACGAGAAGCTCCACCAGTTGCTTGTCTGGGCGCACTATTACCTTTATTTGGTACAAATATACTGCCACGAGAAGCTCCACCAGTAGAGTCTCTAGGCGCAGAATTTTTTACAGGTGGGGTAAATGTTACAGCATAGGCACTAGCCCATGTGCTGCTAGCAATGAGAGCGATAATGCTCAATGTGCTAGTTAGATATCGAAGTTTTTTCATATTTGACCTTATCCCATTGATGCAGTGATGGAAAATACTTTCAAGTCCATTGTGGGAAAAATTTCTAGAAGACTGAAAAGCTCTAGTGAATATGGGAACACTACTAGCATTTATATCTGAATCTCTGTAAAAAAACCATAAAGCTAATGTTTTCTTGAGGCAGACAAGCTAAGTAATATTACATAATTAAGACCAATTCCCTACCAAAACAAAGGCAGACCAAAAGAACGGATCACGGAAATCGGTTTGGCGAATCAGATTAATTTGGGCTTGTCTTAATGCTTCAGCTTTGGTGATTTTGGGTTGTTTTAGCTGGTCATAAAAGCGAGTCATGAGCATTTGGGCAGCTTTATCTTTAACTGGCCAGAGTGTGGCAATGGTGGAACGTGCGCCGGATTTGACAGCTAAACCAGCTAGTCCCAGAGCCGCGCGATCATCCCCACTAGCTGTATCACAGGCACTCAGGACTAATAATTCGATCGCTTTGGTAGAATTACCACTCCGATTTTTCAGGAGTTCAGACAACTCCTTGACGTTAACTTCGCCATCCCATGTCAGTAAGAAAGTATTTTCCAGACGAGAACTAAATTGTCCGTGGGTGGCGAGGTGAACAACATTAGCCTTACTAGATTTGACATACTCAGCTAGGGCTTCACTGGTGAATTGTTGATTGAGCAATGTGGAAGAAGGGACTTTTTTAGATATTTGTTTCACTTCTGATTCCACTGCTGGTAAGGCACTAAAACCAGCACGAGATTCACTAATGCCCCCGACAATAGCATCAATGCGGTTTTGTTGGAGTGATTGAGCAGCCATCAGTTGTAATCCCGGTGAAAGCGCCACGGCATACTTTTCAATCAGATATTGTTTACCGTCGTACAAGGCGGCCATAGGGATATTTCGCAATCGACCATCTAAGACAAATACCAATGTCTTGGTATCTTTAAAGGTTTGATCAGCTTCTGCGGGACGAATTAGCCAGTCATAAATCTGTTGGGATAATTTCTCTCGCTCACTAGAGTCGGAAACTGGGTTAAGAGCCACCAGGAAATTCTCTAGAGTTTGGTCAATTTCCGCTTGAGATTTAGGAGTGGCATAGTAACGTAGTGGTTTTCCAGCTTGGGAGAAAATTATACCTAAGCGATCGCTTAAAATAATTGGATAAACTACTGTTGCTGTGGGGTCAACTTGATCAATTTGCTGGGCTTTGTCTAAACAAGCTTCCCGGAAAAAGTTATCCAGTTCAGCAACTTGTAGTGATTCAATTAATTCTCGTGCTTGAGTTAATGCTGTCTGGCTAGGTTGGTCATCTAGCAGTAAACTCACTAGTTGCCGATAAACAGGCTCGACACTTTCCCGGAAAGAAAATTGGACATCAGGATTAACCGCGACCATATCCCCACGTAATGCCTTTAATGACTTAACGGCTTCGGTATAAGCTGTAATTGCTTGGGGACGGTTGCCTTGTTTTTTATACAACTTTCCGACCTGCCAAGCTGATTGAGCAATCAAATCATCTGCTTGAATTTCACGGGCAATCTTCAGGGATTTATCGGCTAATTCCTGTGCTTGAGACCACTGTTTTTTGCGACTGTAGAGTTCTGCCCATTCATGCAGTGCATAAGCTTGGGCGCTACTATCCTGAATTTTTTGGGCAGATTTAACAGTATCTGCCATTAGTTGTGCCAACTCTTGACTAGGTAAAACTCGCTCTGAATTTTCTATGCGATTCATGGTGGCGACAAAGTTAATTGCTGCACCTAAAGAACTATGACTAGGTGGCAGTTCAGCCAATTGTTGACGTAATTGTGGTGCAAGAGGAATGGCGTATTCTAGTTTGTCGTAATCCACCAAGAGTTTGAATCGAGCTAACCGCGCTTGTAAAGCTTCATTAGGGTTAGTAGCAGCTATTTCTGCATCTTCAAAGTAATTTAAGGCGGCTTCTGGGTCTTGGAAATCAGAAGCCACCTTCCCCAAGCTCACCAAAATCGAACTTAATTGGGTTTTAGCTGCAATTTGGTTGGCTGCTGCTAAACTTTGTTCTAATACTGATTTGCTATTACGATCGCCAATGGCGTGTAATGCTAAACCCAGCGATCGCAACCCACTGACTTTAATTTCAGAATCTGGCATAGCTGCCAACTTTTGCGCTAAAGTCTCTAACTGTTGCTTAGAGCGACGATAAAATCCTAAACTTTGTAAGGCTTGGGCTTGGTTAATTTGACTACCTAGACTACCAATTTTATCCCCAGCCTGCTCATAATATTTTTGCGCTTTTTGCCAAATATCTAAGGCTGTTTCTGCTTTACCAGTGCGGAGTTGTAAATTGGCTTGAGTATTCAGTATTTGCGCCCAGATAATAGCATCGGCAGCCGGTTGTGCAGTTTGCAGAATTTTTACACTTTGGGTGATGGATTTTTCTGCTGCTTCCCATTGATTGAGTTCTTGTTGTGCTAAAGAAAGATAACTCAAACTTAAGGCCTCGTTGGAGCGATCGCCTTGGTTATGGTAACTTTGTACTGCCATTTGCCATGCGTTCACTGCTTCTGCAAAGCTACCAGATTGGTAAAGTTTTCGTCCTTGTTCTAGCCAATTTGTAGATTCTGTAGCAGATACATTGAGATTAAGACTAGCAACAGAATTGGTCGAGACAGGTCGAGATGCTTGAGCCGGTGTGATTGTTATTGCCAAGCACAAACTCATAACACTCAGACTGATATATAACCAACGACGTTGTTGAATGAGGAATTTCATAGTTAGTTATAGATTAAGAGTAGAGAGAAGAAATTTAGAGAGTCAATTGACATTACGTCGCCAAGAAGTTTTTTACACAAGCACTGGTGCAGTAGGAGGAGGTGCTTGTGCGTTCATAGTGCCAAATTTACGCAATGCAGAGATATCAGAAATATCTGACCAAGAGCGATCGCTTTTACGACTAACAATATTTTGGATATGAGAATTACGACTAAAAGTTACAGAGCCGTTGCTGGGAAACGAGAATTGCCTGAAGCTCTGAAATAAATTATGCCCAACAACAGTGCCATCAGTGATTTGAATAGGGTTGCTCACTCTTAATGGCAAGAGCATCGAACTCAAGAGTATTAGATTCACCAAACCCATTAAGACTCCCTTCATAAACTAGTCGCCGTACCCTATGTTTAGTATTCCCACAATGACCTAGTTTTTAACTGCACTAGCAAAAAAGGAAGTGGTGAGTAGAGACTGGGAGTGCTGACAGGTGATTGATTTGGGGTGTCATACCATTTCATGAAATGTTTCATACAGATGCAAACCTTAAAAAGTTTGCTGCATCTAGGTTTTTTAATTGCGAATTGCGAATTGTGAATTGGTATCAGGTGTAAGGGTTTTATATACATACACCCCTACACCCTTCCCGAAACCTATCATCTACCATTAAATTTCCCTGTGTAAGTTAATGGCGATCGCTCAATTTCTGATTGCCAAATTGGTGATTTATCAAGATAAATCAACCATTTGCCATCAGCGGCAGATTTATATAGCCATTTATTACCTAAGCAGATGTTTGATGGCATTTGCGATAGCTCACTGGGTAGTGCTTTTCCTTGGTAAATAGCTGCTTTTACTTGTAAGACTTTTTGCAGCATTTCTGATTCCAACATCAGATAATGAGCCTTCAACACCTGTTTAACATAGCTGGGACTAATTGTGGCATTTTGAGGAAAATACTGTTTTTCTAAATCTTGCACATTCAGAGAACAAAGATTATCTTTTTTCTGGGTGATCGCCGTATATAATTCTTGATTGAGTTTAAAGTTATTAATTCCATACCAATCACGATACAACTGAGATAGTTGCGTATCTTTTTCTGGAGGAATGATTTTCTCTAAACCTTGCAACTGTGAAAAAGCTTCTGTATTTAATGCCTGAATCATGGCTTGGGTATAGTCTTTTTCTAGCAATCGCTGTTGCCAAACTACAGGTAAATTATCAATTTTTTTCCAGCACGCGGAGTTGCGATCGCCTAATAATTAGATTCACCAGTTGACCAATCAAGGATGGTTCATCTTGTAATGATTCACTGAGTTTCCAAGATGCTTCTAAAGATTTCAGCATCTCTTGGGTATTTCTTTGCTGTTGTTTATCTAAAATATCAATTATTAATAAACGTTGTAAATTCACCATCCCGATATAGCTAGGACTAGGAGCATTAAAATCTCCTTCTTTGACCCACTTATAATCTATACCCCAACGTGGTATTGCATCATTTAATAGCAAGTTACGAATAGTAGTGATCGCAGTTTTGTTTTTATTAATGTAACTACGCAATCTTTTATCTAACTTATGATTAAATGCCTGTGATTTATCATTAAAATGTTTCTGCAACAAGTCCGCAACATCAACAAAAGCTAAAACCTTATTTTCGGGTATTTTAAACTCTTGACTATGTACAGTTAAAACATTGAACCCTAATTGTAAAGCTGCTATCTCTTGAATTTTTCTAGCTGGGCTGTTCGCTTCTACAGAAAAATTATCAAATAACGCAAATATCTCTGATTTTATTTCTTGTTTTTGTGCCAGTAGAGAAGGTTTTGCTGCTTCTAAAACAGGTGTAATTTTCTTAAAAAAACTATCTACAATTGGATTAAAGCTAACTTCTTCAGTCATCACTGTCAAAATATCATATTCAGTAATTTCCAAAGCTCCTAATGCTAAATAATATTTTTGTAGAGCGTCGAGATATTTACCCTCTTTGGCTAGTTTATCAGCAGTTTGTAAAATCTGTGTCTTTTGAGGTTGATTAATTTCGAGAATTTTAGCCTGATACTTTTTAAAATTCTCTATTTCTTGGTTGATAGTTGTTGTTTCTTCTGGACTAAGACTTACTTTGGTAGAATATTGAGGACAAGCAAATAAATTATTGAAGGGTAGATTTTTAAATTTTTCTAAATCTAGAGATACCTTTTCTGGCACTTCACAAACAATTGTTTTTGGCTGTTCTATTTTAGATTGATTTCGTCTCACTATCCCCAGATAACTTTTTTTTTGTTTGTCTAGGAAACAATGCAATGCTAATAATCCCATTTTGGAGATTATTGATTGGTAATAATTCAATTTTTAAGTCTTGATTTGAGACGAATTTATTTATGGAAAACCCAAAAAGCTGATCAATATCATCCGTAAAGGCTTGATTCTGGGAATAATATTGCTGTTGTAAAGAATTAAGCAGACTCACTATTAATCTCTGCTCTTTTTCCTTGTCTAACTGTTCAAATGTTTGATTTTCGTTCTCACTCAGTTCTAATGTTCTAAACCCAGAGGGACATTCAATACCTTGATTCTTGACAAATTTAGTTGGTAATTTGGGAATTATTAATTGATTTTGCTCACTTTCACATAAAGTTGAGAGTGTAATATACTCATTTGTATCTGTTGTAGTCAAGGTAACAAAGTTAACATAAGTACGAGAGTTATTTTGCTGTGGTAATAATACAGTCATGGCAATTTTTTTTAGCTTTTTTATCAGTAAATATTTGCCATTGATAACCAGGGATACTATTTTCTAGATCATCTATTCCTAATTGTTTAATTTGAGTGGCAAAAACTTGCTGTTCTAGAAAATATGCTTGTTGGACACGACCTACTGAACCTAACCTGAATAAGATTTGCTTTTTCAAATCTAGTTCTTGGACAGATATTTGTTGATGTTGTTTGTCAGTAACAGTATTTGCTGTGACATTTGATGGTGTAGTTAAACAACAAATAAAACTAAGACTGGATAATAAACCAAATAAAGATAATTTCATTGGAGTCATGTGTTTATTTAGTAAGTAATAATTAATTGTTCATACTAAATTGAATACAGATAGTCTGTGGCTAAACTTCAAAATCTAAAATTCTCATACCAATTCTATGAGAGGTTACACTTTATAAATTCTGAAGAGATTTTGTATACAACATCTCTACAACAACCTATTAATTGCCTCTTCATACAAAAACGGTATAACTTAGTATTATTACCTGTTATAGATTGTTTTAACGACAAACTACATCCCTAGCATTACTTAAAATGTGGGAGTGAGGGTGTAAGGATGAAGGGTTTTGAACACACCTAGGGAGCATCCACTTTTGTCAGAAATAGTCAAATGGCAATTCTATGTGAGTCTGCATTGAATTTTTTATCTCTTCTTTCTTTGTGTTCTTTGCGCTCTTTGTGGTTCGTTCTTTAATCAGTGCATCTTCATACAGAATTGGTATAGGCCGTGTAATTTCTGTTATTTTACTAAAGTGATTTGCTAAAATTAGCAATCTTAAATCAATTAATCAAACCTCCACGATTCCAACACATAGTAATACTGGTAAAGTTGCAAAAGAACAAGCATCTAGTGTCAGCCAAGAGGAAAGTATTGTGAAAGCCGTCTTAATGAAAGCAGCCGGTAGTCCCGAAGTGCTGCAATTACAGGAAGTCCCAACCCCTAGTATTCCTTTGGATAATACTCAACTTTTAGTTCGTTTGGTAGCGGCGGGGATTAATCCGATTGATACGAAACTGCGTAAACGTGGCACTTTTTACCCTGATCAAATGCCGGCAATTTTAGGATGTGATGGTGCTGGTGTTGTGGAAGCTGTGGGTGCTGGTGTACAAAAGTTTCGTCCAGGAGATGCAGTTTATTTCTGCTATGGTGGCTTGGGTGGACACCAAGGTAATTATGCAGAATATACAGTTGTCGATGAGCGATTTGTAGCGCGTAAACCTGCATCTGTGTCTTTTGCGGAAGCAGCCGCCGCACCATTAGTATTGATTACGGCTTGGGAAGCTTTATACGAACGGGGGAGATTAGAACCAGGGGAACGGGTGCTAATTCATGCTGGCGCTGGTGGTGTCGGACACGTAGCCATTCAACTGGCGAAACTCAAAAATGCTGCTGTCGCCACAACGGTGAGTACTCCGGAAAAAGCGGATTTTGTGCAGCAACTTGGCGCAGATTACCCGATATTTTACAAACAAACAGACTTTGTTCAAGCTACTTTAGATTGGACTGATGGCGGAGGTGTAGATTTAGCTTTTGATACCGTAGGTGGTGAAACTTTTCAAAAAACCTTTCCGGCGGTGCGGGTGTATGGTGATATTGTGACGATTCTGGAACCTGATGCTAATACTGTGTGGAAAACGGCGCGGAATCGCAATCTTCGCATAGGGTTGGAATTGATGCTGACACCGATGTTGTTGGGAATGGATGAAAGTCTGCAACATCATGGGGAAATTTTAGAACAATGCGCGAATTGGATGGAACAAGGGAAGCTGAAAATTCAGGTTAATCATCAATTTCCGTTAAAAGATGCAGCAAAAGCCCATGAATTAATTGAAACTGGTGCGATCGCGGGTAAAATTGTGCTGCTGATTAGTGATGAATAACTGACATTTGAGTAATTTATTTTTTCAACGCCAAGGTATGCTGAGAAAAGCCCAGAGGTTCGCTCATAATCTGATGTTTTGTGTTCCTCTGTGGTTTATTTTTGATTTTTTCACTACCTGCGTCTGCTGTCGCTGCACAAACGCAACTAGAACGCACACCCCTAACGCTGGAAATTTTACAAGAAAGAATAGGTAAACCAAGACTCCGCGAAGGTAATTTAACTGTTGATTTGCGGCAGATGGTGATTGATTTGCGTCCAGAAAATAGCAATTTTCGGGATGCTTTTTATCAGTTGTTGCGGAAAGAATTGCAAAAGGCTGGTGCAAAACCTTTGGGTCTAGACTTGAGCTATTCTATAGTTCAAGGTGATTTTATTGGGAGTGATTTAGGTTTACGTACACCTTTATATGCTCAAGCGATCGCACCAATTTTCACTGTTACCGAACAAGCACAATTAGAAAGTTTACGTCTAGTTTGTTTACAGTTATTAGCCATTGCTTTACCTAACTCTAAAGATTGTCGCTCACTTTTGGCAACTGATTCAAATACTTCTGGTGAAATTAATGTTTTTCGTGGCACTTTAACGCTGGTAAATACTCGCTTTAATGGACAAGTAAATTTTCTAAATACTTTCTTTCTTCAGGCTGTAGATGCTCAAAATGCCACATTCTTACAACCAGCAAATTGGAGTGAAACTAGATTTAGTCGGCTAGTTAGCTTTATGAATGCAACTTTCCGGCAAGGTAGTAATTTTCAAGGTAGTATTTTTTTTGATAACGTTAATTTTAAACAAGCCCAATTTCAAGAACTGGCTGATTTTCGTAGTAGTTTTTTTTGTTCAATCTGCCAACTTTAATCAAGCTTTGTTTAAGCAGTTGGCTAAATTCAATAAAGTGCAATGGCGAAGTAATGTTAATTTTGCTGATGTTCGCTTTGCTGGTCAATTGCAATTTACGAAAGCGAATTTTCATCAATTTATGTTATTGACAGAGGCAACTTTTGAACAAGCTGTGAGCTTTCGGGAAGCCCAATTTAATCAGCCTGTAAATTTACGCGGTGCTAGTATTCTCAATTTAGCAGATTTTAGTGATGCAATTTTTGCGAAAACTGCTTTTTTTAAATGTGCCAGGATTGAGTTTTAATTCTAACCAAGCCAAAATCTTAGGAAATCTTGGTCAAATTGGTAAGAGATTTTGTGTACCAAGTTTACAAGGTAATCAAAATGTTTTACGGAATTTAAGTCAGAATTTTCGTCAGCAGCAGCAAATTGCCGATGCTAATCAATTGGAGTATCTCAAACAGCGACTCAAATTAATCGAGTTAAATCAAAGGTTGTTGAGAACAAATATTAATATTGCTTCTAGCACGCGGTTGAGAAATTTGGGTTTTTCCGCAACCCAAGCAGAAGAAATAATTAACCGTCGTCAGATCAGAATGTTTCGTAATAATACTGAGCTATTAACTTTAGCAGATATTGATTTAGAAACATATCATAAATTGAGCGATCACCTGAGTTTTGGTGAACCTCTAGCTGTCGGTGGATGGATGTTACAAGCTTGGAGTTGGTTGGCTTTAAGTTTACTACTTTTATTAAGTGGTTATGGCACAAATTTTTGGTTAGCTTTTGGTGTGGGTGGTGTGGCGATCGCTTACTTTGGGTTACTCTTTTGGTTAGTAGACCGTTGTCGTCGTCTTCATCCTATACCAATAGTTCCCACTTGCTCCGAAACTGTTTCGATATTGTTAGGTTTTAGTTGTATAGAATTTTTCAGTTTATTAGCTATATTCCGCAATGCTGAACAGCCTTGGCTAACCTTGGGTTGTTTATTGATGATTATTATCCCAGTACCAATCACTTTAATAATTCGTTTATATCAACAAGGACGCTATCATGATTTAATGGATGTTTCTTACTTCACCGAAGATGGAACATTCCGCCAATTAAGATTATTAATTGGACGTTTACCAGTGATTCCCCGCAATCAAACATTTCGGGAAAGATATATGCCATTATTGAGCGATCGCCGTTGGAATTGGTTGAATTACTATGACTTTAGCTTGAATAATTTAGTGCGATTAGGATTTAATGATATTCGGTTGCGTGACCAACATTTACCAGGAATTATTGCTACCCTTGCTTGGTATCAATGGAGTTTGGGTGTAGTTTATATTACCCTCATTTTGTGGACACTTTCGCGCACAATTCCTGGATTAAATTTACTGATTTATTTGAAATAAAGGATCAATATCTCATCTAAGCAACGGAGTTTTTTGTGGCTATCTTAAAAACCTTGGAACCTGGCGATGAAGCATTGCTCGAAAACTTTTTGTTGCAACACGCCGATACTTCAATGTTTTTGCGCTCAAATTGGCGCGAAGCAGGGTTACTTGACCAAGGTGCAAGATTTCAGGGAACATACATAGCGGCGATCGCTAATGAAACTATAGTTGCAGTCGCCGCACATTATTGGAATGGGATGATCATCGTCCAAGCGCCAGTGCATCTGGCGGAAGTGGTGCAAGCACTAGTCAACCAGTCCCATCGCCCAATTTTAGGAATTGCAGGCCCAGCAGTGCAAGTTGCAGCCACAAAGCAAGTTTTGGGACTAGTTGAACAACCAATTCAACTTGATGACAGTGAAATATTGTTATCTTTAACCTTGCAAAATTTACAAGTACCTCCCGCTTTAGCATCAGGAGAAGTTGAATGTCGTTTACCTTACCCAGAAGAATTTGATTTACTTAGCTATTGGTGTGCTGACTATAATATCGAAGCCTTGGGACATCTCCACACGCCTGATTTAGTCTTAAATTGTCGTCGTGAGTTAGAAGCACGCCAAGCCAGAGCGAGACATTGGATTTTAGTAGCCCAAGATATGCCCATCGCTTATACAACTTTTAATGCTTGGCTACCTGATATTGTGCAGATTGGTGGCGTATGGACACCACCAGCCTTAAGGAGTAGAGGTTACGCCAAATGTGTAGTAGCTGGCTCATTATTAGAAGCGCGATCGCACGGAGTTGAACGTGCTATCTTATTTACCAATCGAGAAAATTATCCAGCCCTAGCAGCATACCAAGCGATCGGTTTTCGTCCCACTGGCGAAGAATTTGGTTTGGTAATGTTTCAGTAAACATCAACATAAAGGGAACAGGGAAGGGATTTACACTCCTATCAAGCCTCAAGGGACTTGCAGAAAAGAAAATATCTAATTTTCGAGAGAGGATATTTTTCTTTTTCCCCCTGTCTCCTGCCTACGCAGTGATAGTATATTTTTGAGTTGGAAGTCCCTTATGCCCAGTAAAACAGTTATGATTCAGCACATCTGTGCAGGAATCTCAAAACTCTTTCTCCCCCTGCTCCCTGCTCCTTTGCAGCCTTTATGATCAGTCTTTTAACGGTCACAATATGAGAGGTACAAGCCCAATTGTTGCATCTGAGCAACTGGCAACTCAGCAACTCTCAACCGTCAGGCGATTTTTACAATACCTGCGACCATATCGCAAAGAAATTCCCATTGCCTTGACATTAGTACTAATTGGTGCATCAACTCAGGCGATCGCACCTTTTTTGCTTGGTTGGTCAGTTGACCATCTAATTGCCCAAGGTAATTTACCCGGTTTGTTGCTGCTGTTAGGACTATTAGCAATCATCTACGTACTTGGTATTTCGGCAACCCGTGGTCAAATTATGCGTGTTGGCTGGATTATGCAGCGATTACTGGCACAACTGCGCCAAGATATCTTTCTGAAAATTCAGAGTTTGCCACTCAGCTTTTTTGACCGCAGTGAAGCAGGCGATTTGATGAGTCGCCTACTAAATGATGTCAATACAGTCAATCAAGCATTTGGACAAACCGTCGCCCAAATGTTGGGTAACGTTTTTAGTTTGATTGGGATTGTCATTGCTATGTTGGCGATTAATGTACAACTCGGTTTATTGAGTAACCTAGTTGTGCCACTGATGATTTTTACTACTAGCTTATTTGCTCGTTGGGCTAGAACTAAATTTCGCGTCACTCGTCAAACCATTGGCGACCTTTCCGCCAAATTAGAAGAAGATATTAGTAGTGTGCGCGAAGCCCAAGCATTTAACCGCGTACAAACCAATATTCAAGAATTCGACCTCCTCAACGCAGCTAACCGGGATGCCAATGTCGAAGCGGTAGCCATTACTGCGGCGTTTTTACCTTCAATTGATTTTCTTAACACCCTCGCCACCGCAGGCGTACTCGCTTATGGTGGTTATCTCGCTGTTACTGGAGCCGCAACCGTTGGTGTAGTCACATCCTTTCTACTCTACGTCCAACAATTTTTTTCGCCCGATTCAAATTCTCAGCCAGTTTTACACTCAAGCACAATCAGCCTTTGCCGGACTAGAGCGAATTTTTCTGCTCTTAGATGAACCAGCCCGACTCCAAGATGCGCGGAATGCGGAAGAAATGCCAGCAATTCAAGGCGAGGTGAGATTTGAGAATGTCACCTTTGGCTATAATCCAGAGCAACTCGTTCTCAAAGGAGTAAATTTACACGCCAGTCCTGGACAAATGATTGCACTGGTAGGGCCGACAGGTTCAGGTAAAACGACAATCATTAATTTGATATTGCGTTTTTATGATGTCTCTGGTGGAGCAGTCAAAATAGATGACATCGATGTGCGGAGTGTTACCCAAGCAAGTTTGCGCCGTCAGATTGGCATTGTTTTGCAAGATAATATTCTGTTCAGTGGAACTGTAGCCGAAAATATCGCCTTTGGCGCTCCTTACGCCAGCCAAGCCGAAATTGAAAGTGCGGCTCAATTGGCAAATGTGCATGAATTTATTACTTCATTACCACAAGGTTATGCAACTCAATTAGGTGAACGAGGTGCGCCCCTCAGTCAAGGACAGCGACAACTCATTAGTATTGCCCGTGCGGTGTTGATTAATCCCCGGATTTTGATTTTAGATGAAGCAACTAGTAGTATTGATACCCGTACAGAAGCATTAGTACAGAGTGCGATCGCGCGGTTGTTACAAGGTCGTACCAGCTTTGTCATTGCTCACCGCCTCAGCACCGTCACCCAAGCAGATCAAGTCTTAGTCATTCAACAAGGACAAATTGTCGAACAAGGCACTCATACACAACTAATAGAACAACAAGGAGTCTATGCCAATCTTTATAGCCTCCAACTAGGAGCAAATAATTCATAGGCATCATCTCAAACCTATCAATGGTATATCTGGAAATTGTTGCTCAAATTTGATTATGTCTGTTCAAGTCTACGGCATACCCAACTGTGGTACTTGCAAAAAAGCTCTAACTTGGCTGCAAAACAACCAAATTGACTATGAGTTTATCAACACCAAAGAAACACCACCTACCCGTGAGCAAGTCGAAAACTGGGTAAAGTCTCTGGGTTCTGCTGCCATACGAAATACCTCCGGGCAATCTTACCGCGCTTTAGGCGAACAAAAAAAAGACTTGGACTGAACAACAATGGATAGACGCATTCACACTTGATGCTATGTTACTCAAACGCCCATTGTTCGTTAAAGATGGAACAGCCGTATTGACTGGTTTCAAGAATGAGACATTAGTGCGAGAAAAATTAAATCTAAGCTGAGTCTCTCCCTTCCCTTGTCCCCCTTCCACTTCCACCCCGACTGCAACTTGGTATCAAATCAGCTTGGTTCCAAAATCGAACCCATAAACAAAATGCTACCTGTTTGATTATCTCGAATGGCACAGAAGAAAGGACGGTCAACAATCATACGGAATGGTTCTGGCTTTTCTCTCACGGATGTGGCTACAATTCCTACTGATGTCGCTGCCGCCGCTTCTGTACCTTCTTCATTGACTTCCACAAAAGTTTTATGTTTTACTTCGCTAATAGCTAAATCTTTCCCCATTCCAGAAAAATTAGCTTGTTGACTAAAAGCTTCTTGCATCCCTAAAGCTTTTAGGGCATCGTTGAGTGTAACTTCGTAGTCGGTTTTAAACTTGGGTAGGCGAATGAAACCTTCTTGGCTATGAAATTGTGTTAACCATTTTTCCCAGTTTTGGGCATTTAAGTTTTGATAAAAAGATTTGAGATTGGAGTTTTGTTTTGGCAGAAAGACATAAAAGCTAACTTTGCCATCTTTGCCATAAGGTAAATTTACTGCTTGAAATTGCTCGTTTTCATAATATTGATACTCCCCAGTTTGGGACATCATAGAGTGTAGTTTTTGCTGTCCTGATGCGCTGTAAAAAGGATGTTCAGCAGTTTGGTTTTTATCAAACTTCTCACTCCATTGCCCTTTAAAGTAAATAGCATTAATTAAAAACAGCACTTGATTGGGTTTTATTTGGTCAACTATTTTGTTGATTTTGCCTTGGGTATTATCATTAACCCAGTTATTAATAGTATTTAAGGCAGATGCAGATTTAAAGTCTAAATTGGCTACTTTGGCTTTGTAAAATTCTTGGTTTCGTTGCAAAAAGTCTGGACGCAAATTCACATCTTTATTTACCCAAAGTGAGTTAGCAATACTTAACTGCACATTAGTATCAGGATTTTCTAAACCACTTTTTAAAGTAGCATAATTAGAGTTAATTTCTGGCAGACTCAAACCTTGTAATTCCAGGGTTTTAGCCATTGCCTGCTGGGTAGAACCACTAGCACCGTTATAAGTCATAGCTAAGGCGATCGCTACACTAGTAGGTGAAATAAAAATGTTTTTTTTCGTTACTTTCTGCTTGTAAAATTTCCGAAAACAACTTAAAGCCAAATTTGTTATTAGCATTTACTAATTTTGTATCAGCTTTGACGGTTTTTTTTTGCAATGGTAATTCTGGTTGAGGCATTTTCGAGTCGGCAAGAGCATCACTATTACTATTGACTTGAGAACAACCAAGTACACCTAGCAAAACTACACTCGCAGCCGCTAGAACATAGCGTCTTCCTAGACTCACAGCGTAACGTCTTTGCAGAAAACTTGCTTTCATTCCGCTTAACTTTTGCCGATTCATTCTTCCACCTCACTTACCAAGATTAATCAAGATTGATGCTCAATGCGTTAATGATTAACTATTGCATTAATTCGAGGCTCATCCTTTGACGGTTACAGTTTTTGTAACGGCAATCAAAAGGAAGTGGTAAATGGGAAATGAATCTACTTATGTATAGAAACGAGTAGAAATACTATCAGATTACCATAGCAGGGGATAAGGGAATTGGATTCTGAACCAGGGAGTATAGTTGTAAATTTGACTGGGCTGAAATTTGATTTTGTGGCATCATAATAGTAGTACTCCGATATAGGGATTACATAAAGGCGATCGCAGACTCTTGGCCGAGGGCGATTGCTTTTTCCATAGCTTGGAATAAAGTATGAAATTATACTAAAACAACCTCTAACTTAAGTTAAAAATTCAAAATATCTAACGACTCTTCAATTTGTAAATCTAACACTCGTCCTCGCGCATCTTTAAGCGCATCTAATTTACCTTCTTTACGATAAAGTTCTACAGCTTTTTGAAAATCTATAATTGCTGCTTGCTTATCGCCGATTTCTGATTGCACATTGCCGCGATTATAATAAGCATTGGCATAATTTGGATTAATTTGTATAGCTTGAGTATAATCTTCAAAAGCCCCGGCATGATCGCCTAAATCATAACGAGCATTACCGCGATTATAATAAGCATGGGCATCATCAGGGTTAATAGCAATTACTTGAGTATAATCATCAATTGCACCTTCATAATCACCAATATCTGCACGCGCGTTACCACGGTTTTTATAAGCAATAGCATCGTGAGGATTTAACTTAATAGCTTTAGTAAAGCTTTGCTGATACCCTAAAAAATAACGTGCCATGTCACGGTTTTGATAATTTATGGCATAGTTAGGATTAATTTTAAGTGCTTGGCTGTAATCTTCAATTGCGCCTTGATTATCCCCTAAATGCGAACGAGCATCGGCACGATTTTTTATAAGCTACTGCTAGATGAGGATTGATATTAATTGCCTGAGAGTAATCATTAATTGCTGAAGTGTAATCGCTTAATTGATAACTCGCTAATCCACGTTTAATATATAGCTTGGCATCACTGAAGTTAAGTTGAATAGCTTGGGAATAATCTGCGATCGCTTCTGTATAATCTCCTATTTGATAATAGCTTAACCCACGTTGATAATAAATTTCTGCATCATTTGGGTGTAATTTTAAAGCTTGACTGTAGTTAGCGATCGCATTTGCATATTGTCCCTTGATAAAAAAAATCATTACCTAGTTTGACATAATCAATTTCTGTCTGCATAACCAAAAATTTCTTATCTTGATTAACTGCGTGACGCGCAACTAAAATTGGTGTTTTCTGATTATCTTCTGACCGAAATTCCTGATAATTAATAGTAGATTGATATTGTTCTAAATAACAACGCAAACCACCACCATATAATAATTGTTCTATCCCAAAGGCAATTCTCCCTGTTTTGAGTTTAATCATCCGAGTCGGTAAAAATCCGGCTAAAAAAAGATGATACTCAGATTGCGCTTCGTGTACTTCTTCTTGAATTAAAATACAAACTACAACAGCATTTTTTTCTACTTCTTCCGAACTAACAGACCATCTCACCCGATCAAGGCCACCATGCCGAGATTTGACTTCAATTCCGACTGATGGGTTAGTAGTTAGGGTAAAATCTATCTTGCCATCGCCACCAAAGCGTTTCTCATAGTCAACTTCGGTAATTAAATCAGCCAAACGTTCTTTAACAACTTCCTCACCTAATTTACCTTTGAGGTAGCTGATAAAAACATCACGTACTGGCGAAACCCGCTTGTATTTTTCAGCCATTTGCCAGCAAAAGTCGCGGAGTATTTTTAATCTCTCCCCAGAAATTATAGTTAATTCACTATATTGACCTTCTGTTTCGCAACGTAGCAGAGAACCAGATGTTAGCCTTTGAATAAAATCAGACTGTAGCGATCGCAGTAGCGTAATCCAGTCCATTGATATATCACAATCCTATTTGATTTCTAAACATCTTGTCGAGACAGGGAGTCGGGAGACTGATATATCTGCGAATGTGAGAATTAGATTATTTTATTCAAATATCCCAAATGCGTAAACATTTCCCCTGAAAAACACTCTTTACCACATCCTATCTACCTTGTATCCCTTCCCTTGTCTCTAATTTCTCTAGAAGAATTTAGGCTGCTCATAGACTTTGCGAATGGCTAATTGCAATAATTATTGATAAACTGAATCAGCGATATGGTTTTACCTAAATCAGTAATACTATATACAAAAAAATTATTGTAATTAACAGTAATACCCGGTACAAGCTCAGAACCATTGTATACAGATAGTACTTATCAGTAATTAACATTATTTATGGCAGTATTACACCCTTCTCCTTTAGGTGGCAAAAAAAATACACGTACAGTCGGGCGCAATTTTCAGTCTATATTTTTGATGATATTTACCCTCACAATGTTAAGTGGCATCGGTGCGCGGTTAGCATATTTGCAAATTGTTGAGGGAAACACACACCGCCAACGCGCAGAGTCTAACCGCATTCGAGTTATTGCCAAACAGCCAGAACGGGGGAATATTTTTGACCGTAATGGCAAACTTCTGGCCAGTACTCGTTATCCTCGTTCTGTGTATCTTTGGCCAATGGCGCATACCAAACCTTCTTGGCCAATTGTGGGGCCGAGGTTAGCCAGCATTTTAGATATTCCCCAAGCAGACATTGAAAAAAAGCTAGACGAAGCAGGTGCAAATTCATCTTCTTTAATTAGAATTGCCCGTGATTTAAACGAAGCCCAAGTCACAGCAATCAAGGAGTATGAAAACGAACTACCAGAAGTTGAAATTCATACGGAAGCTGTGCGTTACTACCCCCACGGCACAGCCTTAGCTCATGTACTAGGTTATACCAGAGAATTAACGGCAGAACAGTTAAAAGAAAGAAAAAAAGATGGCTACCGTTTAGGTGATGTTATTGGCCAAATGGGAGTCGAAAAAGCTTATGAGAAACTATTGCGGGGTGAATGGGGTGGTCAGCAAGTAGAAGTAGATGGGGCTGGGCGACCATTGCGGGTATTAGGAGAAAAACAAGCCAAAGCCGGGAATGATTTGCATTTAACTTTAGATTTAGACATTCAAAGGGCTGCCGAAAAAGCTTTAGGCGATCGCGACGGTGCTATAGTAGCCATCAACCCCAAAAATGGTGCAGTTTTAGCCTTAGTTTCTCATCCCACCTTTGACCCCAACATCTTTTCTAAACAAAAACTCACGCAAAAAGACTGGGAATCAGTACAAGGTGAAGACCATCCCCTAGTGAATCGCGCCCTCAGCGCCTTTCCCCCCGCCAGCACCTTTAAAATTGTCACAACCACGGCTGGCTTAGAATCAGGAAAATTTTCTCCCAGCACCATTTTACAAACCTACGGTTCCTTAAATATTGGCGGAACCCGATTTGGCGAGTGGAACCATGCAGGTTTCGGGCCTTTGGGATTTGTCGGCGCGATGCAATGGAGTAGTGACACTTTCTTTTATCAAATAGGTAGAGGTGTTGGCGGCCCGACTTTAATTGAATGGACTCGTAAATATGGATTTGGTCAAAAAACTGGTTTTGAGTTCGCCTCAGAAGAAACCAAAGGTTTAGTCCCGGATGAAAATTGGAAACAAAAAGCTTGGAAAATACCCTGGACTGTAGGCGACACAATTAATATGTCTATTGGTCAAGGTGCTTTACAAACCACACCTTTACAAGTAGCGATTATGTTTGCAGTCCCCGCTAACGGCGGCTATCGAGTCCAGCCACATTTACTTAAAGATAATGAAGATGCTCAAAATTGGCGCGAATCTTTAAATATGAAGCCGACAACCGTTAAAATTTTGCGTGATGGACTACGCAAAGTTGTTTCTGACGGTACAGGTAAGGTTTTAAATAAACCCACAATTCCTCCTGTAGCGGGTAAAAGTGGTACAGCCGAAGCCTGGAAACGGCGTGTTAAACAAAATCATGCTTGGTTTGGTGCTTACGCACCAGCCGATAATCCAGACCTGCTAATTGTCGCCTTTGCAGAACATTCTGGTGGTGGTGGTGGTAGCGTCGCCGCCCCCATGATTCTACAAATTATGGAAGACTATTACCAAAAAAAATACCCAGGTAAATATCAAAAACCAGAGGCGAAAAAACAATAGTTTGAAAAATTGCTAAGTCTGGTAATGTTTGGTTTCTCAAAATAAAATTCAGGAGTCAGGAGCGAGAATTTGGTATTACATTCTCGGTGATATTCTTGACTTTGACTTCTGAATTCTTCTTCAATTAATATTCTGACTGTAGACTAGGAATTTTAGGTTGTTATAACTTTAGGCAGAGAGAGGAACAATCTTCTGAGTTGTAGTATTTAAGATGTCTTTGTTGAGTCATTTAGTAAGAATATATTCTCTATCTTTTAACAAATGTATTGCTAATTTAAAAGACTAAAACAAATTAAGTCTTTTATTATTTTTATCATGCCTATATGCCCAACCTGTAATGCAGATATTAGAGGTTAATTTGTTTGGAGCAACATATCAGTTCCCAAACTGATGATGTTGGCTATTGATGGGAGTCCGAGATAGCAGAAGTTTTGCAAACAGGATTTTATGAAAGCATTATTACTCTACCCTCAGTTTCCCCAGTCTTTTTGGTCTTATGATCGCTTCATGGAAATCGCCGGACTTAAAGCCGTTTTACCACCACTAGGAATTATCACAGTTGCAGCACTACTACCCAAAGAATGGGAAATTAGATTTTGCGATCGCAACGTCAATCTGGAAACAGAAGCTGATTGGGAGTGGTGCAATATTGTCATCTTGTCGGCCATGCTAGTGCAGAAACCAGATTTTCATGCCCTGATTCAAAAAGCAGTGCGCTTAGGTAAAAAAGTAGCAGTCGGTGGCCCTTACCCAACATCTATTCCACAAGATGCTTTGAACGCTGGAGCGCATTATTTAATTTTGGATGAGGGGGAATTAACTGTTCCTCAGTTTTTAGCAGCTCTCAATCAAGGTCAAGAACAAGGAATATTTCGCTCCCTCGAAAAACCTGATGTTAGCCAAAGCCCGATGCCCCGTTTTGACTTGCTAAAGCGGGACGCTTACTTAATGATGGCTATCCAGTTTTCTCGCGGTTGCCCCTTTAACTGCGAGTTTTGCGATATTATTACACTCTACGGTCGCAAACCACGCACAAAAGAGCCTCAGCAAACCATCGCTGAGTTACAAGCTCTGTATGATTTAGGCTGGCGAGGGTCACTATTTATTGTTGACGATAACTTTATTGGCAATCAACGAAACGTCAAACGTTTTTTGCGAGAGTTGATTCCTTGGATGAAACAGCACTCCTATCCCTTCACATTCATCACTGAAGCTTCTGTGAATTTAGCCGAAGATGAAGAACTGTTGCAATTAATGAATGAAGCAGGTTTTTATGCGGTCTTTCTCGGTATAGAAACTCCTGACCAAGAAAGTTTGCAATTAACACAAAAAGTGCAGAATACTCGTAGTCCTCTTGTGCAAGCCTGTCAGAAGATTAATCAAGCAGGAATACTCATCTATGCAGGGTTTATTCTCGGTTTCGATGGAGAACGTCCAGGCGCAGGAGAACAAATTCAAGCTTTTGTCGAACAAACTAATATTCCTCAACCAATGCTGGGCATTCTTCAAGCTTTGCCCAATACTGCTTTATGGAATCGTCTGCAAAAAGAGCAGCGTTTGTTAGAGAATCAGGGTATTGGTGCAACTGAAGTAGGAGACCAGAATACCTTAATGAATTTCATCCCCACACGCTCCATTGATGAAATTGCGAGAGAATATGTAGAAGGCTTATGGAATTTATATGAACCCAGAAACTATCTGAGACGCTGTTTTCAGCAATGTCTGAGTCTTGGTTCCCTCGCAGGGCGAAAACAAACTATGCAATTGTCTCCAGGAAAGGCATTGCGGCTTGTTGTTCAGTTAATCTGGCTTCAAGGCTTACGTCAACCAGAAATTCGTGTGCAGTTCTGGCAACAACTCTGGGCAATTCTGCTGACAAAACCGCAAGTTCTGAATATGTATTTAGGACTATGCGCTGCGGGAGAACATTTTTGGGAGTACCGCGTTTTAGCTAGACAACGAATTACTCAACAATTAGGCTACGACCCACTCACAGTTTCTGCGTTACCTCAGCAAGAACCAGTACTAGTCAAGTAAGGTGCATGACGCTGATGCGTATATTACCCTTATTTACTATTTCTTAATTCATCTAAAAAAATACCAAAATTTATATTTCTATGATGAGGATTACAATTGCTGTTTCGGCAATTGCTGGGACTGTGTAGCTGTAGAAAGCTTCGCCAACATTTGCGTGCGAGATGAAACTTCTAGCTTGCGGAACATTCTTTTTAAAGCTTGTTTAACAGAGTTTTGGGTAATCCACAGTTCACGACTTATTTCTGCATTGCTACACCCTTGCGCCACTAGGGTAGCAATTTCTACTTCTCTAGGAGTTAAATTTGCTGTTTGTAAAGAAGGATATAGGGATTTTGTCACTGTTACCCAAGTAGAAATATGCAGACAAATCGCACTCAAATCTGTGAGATTTTGCGAATCGAATGCAGGTATGTCTTGCTGACGGGTAAAACCTAATGCACCTACTAATTTACCATTGCTGACAATTGGCCCAGCCATAACATGATAGTGATCAGGACGGGGACAAATCATTTTCCATGTTTTTGGTTCGACTACTAAGGCTTCGTGAACTGGGGCGTGGCGTTCTAGTAAGTAGTGTGCGACTGGGTTGTATTTGGGTGATAAGGCAATTAGTATTGTTTTGTCAATCAGATGAGTTTCCTCAAAGAAAAATAGCCCACTGCGGGTAGCAGCAAAATACTGACTGATATCTGTGGATATGTGCGATCGCAATGTTTGTTCATCTTCAGCTTGAGCAATTACCCGAAATATATCTTGTAATGCAACCATAGGCAAATTGTACACTTTTGAGGTCTAGTAGCAATACTGCCACCAAATTTATCTTAGAGCAAAGTACTGAGTGTAAATTTTGGGATACATTAACTATGACTACAAATTCTGATTACGCTTACCCATCAGTTATCGTTGATACCCAATGGTTAGCAGATCATCTCCATGATCCGAATGTTCGCATTGTTGAAGTAGATACAAGTCCAGAGCTTTATCAAAATGCTCACATACCGGGTTCTGTATTTTGGAATATTTTTACAGACCTACTATTACCAGATTTCAAAATTAATTTAGATGCGATCGCTTTTGCTAAACTCATGGCACGCTCTGGTATCACCAATGATACAACAGTCGTTGCTTATGGCAATTATCCCGGCATCGGCGGCTGGATTTTTTGGTTATTAAAAGTCTTTGGTCATGATAATGTCCGAGTTCTCAATGGTGGCTATCAAAAATGGAAGTCTGAAAATCATCCACTTGCAACTGAGTTATCTAAATTTCCCACCACTGATTATCAACCCCAAGCGCCTGATCATAGTTTGAGAGTATTACATCCTGAAGTTGAAACTGCAATTCATCAACAGGAACGCATTTTGTTAGATGTCCGCACAATTCAAGAATACAACGGCGAGTGGTTTTTTAACCAGCCACCCAAAGCTAATGAACGCACTGGACATATCCCCGGCGCAGTTCATCTTGAGCATATTCTGACACTGAATGAGGACGGTACTTTTAAATCATTTGCTGAGTTAAAAAATCTGTATACCAGCCAAGGTATTACACCTGATAAAGAAATTTTCCCCTATTGTGCGATCGGTGGACGTTCTGGATACACTTGGTTTGTCTTAAAGTATTTACTAGGCTATCCAAATGTTCGCAATTACGATGGCTCTTGGAATGAATGGAGTCGTTTAATAGACTCATCAGCACATGGCAAATGCTGACAGTGACTGGGCTTGACAAATTTGGATACAATAAAATAATCCTTTGGTGAAAAACAACGAGGGAAAAGAGTATGTTCATTTTTAAGGTTCTGCTTGCTCTTTTCTGGAATCTTTTGATTTTTGGGGGACTATTATTTATTCCAGCAGGAACACTTTTTTGGTGGCGTGCGTGGATATTTCTTGGTGTTGTTTCTGTTAGCGTGATTGCAGTGATGATCACTGTGTTCCGAGAGAATGAAGAATTATGGAATGAACGCCTCAAGCCATTTATCCAGGAAGGTCAACCTATTGCTGACAAAATTCTTACTAGCCTTTTCGTCATTACATTCTTCTGTCTAATTGCTATTATTCCCCTAGACTTGTTCCAATTTCACTTATTGAGCAAACCGGGTAAACTAATTTCAAGCTTAGGACTGTTGGTTTTTATTGTGGGTTGGTGGATTATTTCTCTTTCTTTCAAGGAAAATACTTTTGCTGCGCCAGTAGTCAAGCATCAGACAGATCGTCAACAAATAGTAATAGACACCGGAGTTTATAGCTTGGTGAGACATCCTATGTATGCAGGTGCAATTTTATTGATGATTGGGATGCCTTTGTGGTTAGAATCATACACAGCAGTTTTGTACTCGATATTACCTATAGTACTGTTAATTGTACGCATTCAAGTTGAAGAAAAATTCTTACGCCAGGAATTAAAAGGTTACGATGTTTATATCGAAAGAGTTCGATACAAGCTTTTACCATATCTTTGGTAAAAGTAATTAATGAAAATTCCATCGTGGACTGATTAAGTAGAGCGGCGTAAATATTTACTGCTCTGTTCCCACAGGCGTAGGTGTTTCTGTAGGGGTTTCTATCGGTGTAGGCGTTTCTGTTGGTGTGTCTGTGGGTGTGGGTGTGGGTGTTTCTACAGGGATGGGGCTTTCCGCAGCGATGGTGAGTTGATAATCTACTGGGGTTGTAGCTGTAGAAACAATTACAAACTCGTAGTATCCTTTTTCTGGTAGCTCTGTAGTTAAAGTGCGTTTTGTCGAGTCTTCTAAGAGTTTGAGTTTGCCGGAAGGGGAATAAATTGATAACAAAACTTTGGAATTTGCTTTGAGGTTTAAATCTAAGGTTTGCCCTTTGGCTAGTCCAGCAATGAAGACTTTACCACTCCCTGGTTTGAGAGTTCCACTGACTGTTTCACTCGTTGCGCCTGTATCAAAGACAATCTTGGCAAAAGCATTGCCATTGACGATAGCATTTAGTTGATCGTTCACAAACCCATGCCAAACTTGCCCGATGGGTTCCTTCATAAAATCTCGGCCACGCTGTTCGGGAAAGATACGGTAAAAAGCTGCATCACCTAAATCATATAAGGCGCGGCTACCAACGTTAATGTTATTTACGGCTGCTTTCCAGCGATCGCGATCGGCTGCGGTATAATTCCCTAGTTTCCGTCGGGATTGGTCACTGATAAAGCCTAGTTTACCTAACAATTCGTCAGCTGTGCTATCCCACTTCGCCCGCAGACTTTCATCTTCTGGTTTATTGCTGAGGGTGCGTCCTTGCAAACTTGGATTTCTCCGCCAAAAGATTTGATTTACCAAGTCTACATAAAAGCTTTGATCAATTCCCAAGGCTTGACGGCGATCGCTTAATTTTTCTTTGCGTTGCTTTTCTTCGGGGGAATAATTTTCCGAAGCATCCACAGGTTGAGTCACAGTCGGGGTGGGTGTGGGTTCAACTTTTCCACCGTCACCACGATGGCGATTCGTGCCTAACCAAACTACCCCAATCACACCCACTACAGCTAATGTGGCCACAAAAGTTTTCGTCGGTGTCCAACGGCTTTGCGGTTGGGGAATAGGTGCAGGAGATGGTGAAATCGGACGGGGTGGTATGGAGTTGATATGAGGAGAAGGGGAGACAGCGACAGTTGCAGAGGTTTCGGGTGCTGGTGGTGTTGGTGGTTGAGTGACGGCGTAGTTAATTGGTGTCGGGTTCAGGGCTTGCAGAACTTGACTAGCAGATTGATAGCGATCGCTTGGTCGGGGTGCTAACATTTTGTCTAACACCTGACCTAACATCGGACTCAGACTAACTTCTTGATGCCATTTCCAAGTTAGGGTGTAGTTATCTAATAATTCTTGCGGTTGTTTACCTGTTAATAATACTAATATTGTGACTGCTAAAGCATATAAGTCACTGTGGGGAGATACTGCACCAGTTTGCATTTGTTCGGATGGTGCAAAACCGATTTTTCCTAATAAAGTCGGTGGTGGAGTTTGACCTGCTGCATCTGGTTGGTAATATTGAGAAGCTACGGTGGCGACTACTTGTTTTACACCACCAAAATCAATTAAGATTGGTAGTTGGTCGGCGGTGCGTAAAATTAAATTATCTGGGGAAATATCTCGATGAATTACACCCAGAGAATGAATGTAATCTAAAACTGGTAAAATTTGCTGTAATAGTTGTCTGACTTCTACTTCTGTAAACCGTAACCCTTGCTGTTTGCGGGTATTTAATAAAGAGTTGTAAGTTTGTCCTTCTACATAATCTTGGACTAAAAACAGGTATTCCTTACCTTGCAGATTAGTGCGAAACAGTTCCCGAAAGCGGGGAATTTGGGGGTGTTGCAATTTGTAGAGAACACTAGCTTCGCGCTGAAACAGTTCTTCGGCTTTTTGCAGCACATAAGCTGTTTGCACTTGGGGAGAAAATTCTTTTAAAACACAAAGTTCACGGAAGCGGTTGATATCTTCCGCTAAATAAGTGCGTCCAAAACCGCCTTGTCCGATTTGGCGAACAATGACATAGCGATCGCTTAAAGTTAACCCAGGTTGGATACCATAACTTACAGGTATATCTTGCAAATTTTCACCACACTGGAGACAAAACCGACTACCTGCGGGATTTACATGACCTTTAGAGCAATAAAATTTAGTCATTGGTCAATAGTCAATAGTGGTGAATGCGGAGTCATATATTCTTTCCCTACACCCTTACACCCCTGTACCCTTAAACCCCTGCTTCCTCTCACACTCATCACCCTGACACCTTAACTAATTGTTCGATTGTATTTTACTAACTTTATCAGCCGCGATCGCATACCAAATTTGACCGTAAGTTTGTTGCTGCTGTTTCTCCCGTTGCTTTCCCGGAAATAACTCTTCAAATTTTTGATTGGTTTCTCTATTTAATTGATTGATTGTATAGTCACCTAATTTTCCACTTCTAGCTTGCTGTCTCCATCTTTCGTAATCTTGTTGACTGTAACTACCTAATTTCCGGCGGGCGGCGGGGCTGAGTTCAGCCTGTTCTAGTTTATCCAACAAGTCATCAGCAATCCTCAACCATTCATCCCGCAAAGCCTTATCTTCTGATTTTGAGGTGATGGTACGCCCTTGCATTTCCGGCTTTTGACCATAAAACAACGAGTCTACCATACGAATAAAGAAGACTTCGGAAATTTCTAATTCTTGACGACGCGCCATCACATCCCCGTTTCCTTTGTTGCTGACTGGTTGCGCCAGGGGATTTGGTAATGATGGTATGGTGGGCAAGGAAATTGAAGGTATGCTGATAGATGTAATGCCTCGTACTACTGCATTTACCGCCGCCCAAGTTCCCGCTACTGTTAACCCGACTATGGCTGTCCCCGCCATACTTACAGCAAAGGGACGTAACCATACAGGTAAAGGTAATTTGCGGCTGACAGCTTGAGTTCTTTGATGAATTTTACTGACAATGGCGTTAGCGCGTTTTTTGTCCGGGGGCGACGATTTGAGTTTTCAGCTTGGTAAGATAAGGATTGCTGGGTTGGGTGACAGCTGGCGATGGTAAATCTTTGAGGACTTGTTCGGCTGTTTGATAGCGATCGCTTGGTTTATAAGCCAGCATTTTTTTTCAATACAGATTCTAATTTGGGGCTAACTTTAATTTCCTTACCCCAATACCACAAACCTTGATAGCTGTCGTATAATTTTTGCGGTTCCTTCCCTGTTAATAATACGAGTATTGTCACCGCTAAAGAATATAAATCACTGCTTAAAAATACTTTGCCTTGGCGAATTTGTTCTTCTGGGGCGTAGCCTTTTTTACCTAATAAAGTATGATTCACGGCTAACTTAGTAAACCAAAAACCTTGAGAAGCGGGTAACTGCTTCACCCCACCAAAATCAATCAATACAGGTAAATGGTCAGAACGTCGCCAAATTAAATTATCGGGTGAAATATCCCGGTGAACAACATCTTTAGAGTGGATGTAGGACAACACAGGTAAGATTTGTTGCAGTAGGAGAATGACTTCTTCTTCAGTAAAAGTTTGTCCTTGGGCTTGACGCTGTTCTAATAACTGGCAATAATTTTCACCCTGGATATAATCTTGCACCAAAAAGAAAAAATCTTTACTGCCGATCTGCACCTGTAAAGAAGTATGAAACCGGGGAATTTGCGGGTGCTGGAGTTGCTTGAGAACATTGGCTTCTCTTTCAAATAACTCCTTGGCTTTTTGTAAATCTTGCTGTGCTTGGACTTGGGGTGCAAATTCCTTCAGCACACACGTTTGATTCGCTTTTTGTTTATCCTCTGCCAAATAAGTACGTCCAAAACCGCCCTGCCCTAGCTGACGTATAATTTGATAGCGTTGATTAACAATCTGCCCAACCGCAAGAGGTAACGGCTCACCACAAGAGGTACAAAACCGATTACTTTCAAAATTTGCGTGTTGTTTACTGCAATAAACCTGCATGGTGCTGAAGGATAAGGTAGGGTTTTTATAAATTACTACAACTGGGATAGTTCTGTTTACGGACAACTCACCATATACACCAATCTTCTTAAAATAGGCTCTATTGGTGGTAGGGGATATTCAGTCAAATCAATAGTAATTGTACTGTCTTGCAACCGCAGAAAACGCCAAACTGTGCCAGTAGTAACAGTTCCATAAATCGTATTAATGGTATTGTTTGCTGCTTGATTAAACTTCCATGCTGCTACCATCTCTGCAACACATTGTCCTAAACCGCCTTTTAAGTCTTCTTTTTTGGCTTCCACCACCACGGCTACAGGAGCTTTGACAAACAATTGCTCTGGCGACAAGCTGAGAATAAAATCACATACACCTGTTAAACCAGCTTCTGCATCAACATTAAAATCTTCGCCAGAAAATAAACTAATCTGATTTTGTAAAGCTTCTTTGACTGCTAACAACAATGGACAGATAATTAATTCAGACCGAGCCTTTTCCGTATTCAGCGCGATCGCTAACTGGAGGTGACGCTGCAAAAACTCCAACAAATACGGGGGAGCAGTCACATCAGTTTCCATCAGTGGTAAAAATGAACCACCTTCGACCAAAGTCAGGTTGAAATCTTGAATAACTCTGGGCAAACTAAACTGGCTGTAAGACATATTATTGAGCCAACTGAACACTCCGCTTTACTGTGCGTTTAAAATCAAATCTAGCTTGATATTCAACGACTGGATATAGATTTATGAACGCTAATTTCCAACAACAGCGAGCTACAAAGGCATTTACGGACTTTATCTCGACTCCTATAGAAACCCTACTACAGAGACATCACAACACTGCTGGTTCACAAACAGTCTTAACATTTTTTCGGGATGTGGCGGCGAATGTACCAGCATACCAGGCGTTTTTAGCCGAAAAAGGCATTAATCCAGCGACTATTCAAACTTTAGAAGATTTTCAGCAATTACCTGCGATCGCTAAAGAAAATTATATACAACGTTATCCTCTGTCAGACTTGTGTCGCAATGGTCAATTAGCAGAGTGCGATATGATAGCCGCTTCCTCTGGTTCTACAGGTAAACCGACATTTTGGCCGCGCTTCTTCACCGATGAACTGCAAATTGCTGTCCGTTTTGAGCAGATTTTTCATGATAGTTTTTTTGCAGACACTAGACGCACCCTAGCTGTAATTTGTTTCACCCTGGGAACTTGGGTAGGAGGAATGTTCACTACCAGTTGTTGTCGTTATTTGGCGAGTAAAGGTTATCCCATAACCGTTATTACTCCCGGTAACAATAAAGAAGATATCTTGCGCGTCGTTCAAGAACTAGGGGGAAACTTTGAACAAGTTGTTCTTTTGGGTTATCCACCATTCCTCAAGGATGTTATTGATACTGGTTTAAGTCGTGGTGTGCAGTGGTCACAATATCACATCAAACTAGTGATGGCGGGAGAAGTATTCAGCGAAGAATGGCGCAGTTTAGTTGCTGACAGACTAGGTTCCCAAAACCCTTGTTATGATTTCGCCTCACTTTACGGAACTGCGGATGCTGGAGTATTGGGAAATGAAACGCCGTTGAGTATTTGCATTCGCCGTTTCTTAGCGAAAAACCCCGACGCTGCTAGAGCATTATTTGGCGAATCTCGTCTACCCACATTAGTACAATATGACCCCAGCAGTCGCTTTTTCGAGGTGCAGAACAACTCATTATTATTTTCTGGCGATAATGGCGTTCCTCTAGTACGTTACGACATCCTCGACACTGGCGGAGTTATTACCTACGATGCAATGCTTGAGTTTTTAGCAGAGTGGAACTTCAACCCACTAGAAGCACTCAGCACTCACACTTCGGCTGCGCTCAGTGTACAACACTCAGCACTCAAAACTCAGCACTCAGCACTCAGCACTCAGCACTTATCAAGAGGAATACATCCCCTACCTTTCGTCTACGTTTTTGGACGCTCTAACTTTACAGTGTCTTATTTTGGTGCCAATATCTATCCCGAAAATGTATCTGTCGGTTTAGAACAACCAGCTGTACAAGGGTGGGTAACAGGTAAATTTGTCTTGCAAGTCCAAGAAGATGCAGACAAGAACCGATTTTTATCTGTAGTTGTAGAACTCGCACCCGATGTTGAAGAAAGTGAAGAAAAACGCCAAGTTATTACTGAGTCAATTTTGGTGCAACTCTTACGCCTGAACGGTGAGTTTGCTAATTACGTCCCCCCAGAATATCAAACACCACAGGTAACTTTAACCGCAACAGGCGATCGCGAATATTTCCCCATCGGTGTTAAGCATCGTTACACACGTAGATAGGCATTTCGTAAAACTTTATTAATCTCAGTAGTATCAGTCTGTTATAACTTTGCAAATGTTTGCTAAATATTGTAGTAAGTTGCTTAATAAAACCTTTTTCAACCTTAAATATAATGCAAGTAAGTACTTGCAAGCAAAATGACTAAAAACATTCGTTCATCCACCCTCACTCGTACACGTTTAATTGCAGCAGCCTCACAGGTATTTGCCAGTTTAGGCGTGCAAGGCGCAACTACCCGCGAAATAGCTCGCGTTGCTGGCGTAAATGAAGTCACTTTATTTCGTCACTTTGCCAGCAAAGAACAACTCCTCAAAGCAGTTATTGAAAATGCTTTAGCACTCCAGTTAGAAGCTTTAGCTCACCCCGAAACCTGGACACAAAATCTCAGTATTGATTTGAGACACTATGCCAAACTTTATAACTCAATGTTAGAAGCGCAAGAAGATTTAATTCGTACTTTCATTGGGGAAGCTAAACGTCATCCCGAAGCAGCTAAACAAGTTATTCAAGAAGCTGTTCAACCTTTAAGCGAAAAACTCATTGCTTATCTCAAATCTTGCCAGCAAAATGGTACAGTCAGACCGGAACTTGACCCCACACCCGCAGTTGATATGTTTACCGGAATGCTACTAGCAGGTATGCTCTGTCATAATGCTAAACTCAAATACAAGAGTTATACCAGTGATGAATATATTGATACTTGTGTAGATATTTTTGTCCGGGGTATTAGTTTAAGTCCTGTACCAGTTATCAGTGGGGGTAAGATAAATTGCTAAAGCAAAATCCTTCCAGATAATAGCCTACGCACAAAGCCAAATAAACCAATTGCCACATTAATCTGCGTTTGAGTTTTACTGGCTTCATCTATATTCGCTAAAATTTTCTGCATTTCGGCAAAATTATCAGAATTGACTTCAATCACAATTTTATTTATAATGGCGGCTCTCACACTATCAATAGTATATTTACACTCTTGAATTGCTGGTCTTAAGGTATTCACCAAATCCCAATTACTTTTATCTTTAGCTTGCTTTAATTCAAATTGCAGCATGAGTAAAATATCTTCTAATTCATCTTCTGTAGACTGTAATTTTGATAAGTCAATGCTATCTTTAGGTTCTGTTTGTAACTGTTGAATAATTGTAGCTAAACTCTCTATTGCTTTGTTGCCAACTACAGCTATAATGTTATTCACAGGCTGATTATTCATAGTGTTTACCTTGTTAAATTTGGCATTTAAGTTGAGATTTATCAGGCTGAGATTGTCCGTTGACAACATCTATGAAGAAACTACTCAGAGTTTTATCCGATTTTATTTCTTGCTCAACAATATTGATTCTGGCTCTGAGTGAACTGTAATTATTATCAGTAATATCTGTAGTTAAATTTAAGATTTGGGTAATTCTCGCTGCCACCACATCAAAGCTAAGATGGGGATATTCATCAATAAGTTTGGATAGTCTTTGTCCTTTATCTGCTGCTACTATAAATTTAGCGATCGCTGTTTCTATCAGTTCCTTTTCTTCAATATCCAAACTGCGCCACTGATTAACTAACACACCAACTTGCTTTTCAATTGCTTCCTTCTCTGCGTCTGATATATCCGCTTGTCTATATGCTTGACGCAGCTTAATTAACTCGGCTCCAATATCTGCTCGTTCAGGATTTTTGGGCTTTGGCGGATTTTCTTGCAAAAGTTTCGCTAAACGGAGCATTTTCACAGTTAAACACCTTGCTGGTCGAGCCGTTTGTGCTACTATCTTGCTACTACCATAATCAATTGCTTCCAGATTGCTAAATATCTCGACAACTTGATCATATTCTGCCTGTAAATTGTTTAAAGTTGCATCAAGCTCTGTTGGCTGCTTTTTTTCTCCTAAAATAATTAAATCTAACTCTTGAAAATTGATACTACCACCATTACTATCATCTTCCAGAATAGGATTATTTAATAATTCCTCAATCATTTTCTCTGGATCATCCCTGGTGGAATCTCTAAGTTGTAGTTGATTAATCTCTCTATATAAATTAATCGCATCAAAAGCTTGATTACGAAAATTTTCTGCCGTAACTCTGAGCATAGCTCTTCTTTCTGGTGTACAGCTGCTAAGAGTAAAACTAATAGCAACAAAAATTAAAGTCAACTTACCAAGTGTATTTTTGGGTAAACAGCAAAACTTGATGGACATAATTTTGTAAAAGAAATATGCCAATCTTGATAAAATACTATTATTTGATATCTGCTACTATAATCTTTTAAATGCTGTAATTTTTAAAACTTAAACAAAAATTCAGCATTTTATTTTTCATTTAAGCAGAAAAAATATTTAAAATCCTAACTAAACTAAGAAATGTAAATATATATTTAGCTGTGAAAATAAAAAATTCACCAATCCAAAAAAAAACACCATCAAAATTAAATTAAACTGATTTTTTTAGATTTTCTTAATTTGATGTTTTATGAGTGACTAATAAATATATAGTTATATGACTATAATAAAAAATTGTAAAGGGTGTAACTTTAAACCTGTAAAATTAACTCCAAACTCTCAGATAGAAGCGGTAAAGCATACGAGCAAGTTATAATTCTCTTGCGGACGAGCGTAACAAAAATTTATGAGTAACCCCCTTTTACAAGCCTTTTTTGTAGGCAGAGCAGTAGCAGAAGTGATTAACGAGCGCCTAGAGGTTGCCTTGACTGATGCGCTCAGTGAACTAGGTAAATTTGATGCCGAAGCCAGAGAGCAACTGCGTCAGTTTACAGAAGAAGTCACAGTCAGAGCAAATCGGGCGGCAGAGGCGGCTAATGTTGGTCAAACCACAACAGTAGGAGAAGACCCAGTTGATTTGCAAGCCAACATTGACGAACTACGCGCCGAAATTGCCCTATTGCGTAATGAACTACAGCGATATCGCAGCAGTTCTGTTTAGTTAATGGTCAAGAGTTAATAGTCAAGAGTCAAAATGACGACTGACAAATGACCAATGACGAATGACAAATGACTCTTTAATCAAACACAGTTTAGGAATCAGAGTGTCTTATCTTCCAGTTGATTCAGTGACAAACCAACGGTACGCAAAAGATATGGAACAAAGTTATTCAGACAAAGCATACCGTTGGAATCGTGAAAACTACTCTAGTAAACGCCGTTTTGTGGACATTTGGTCTTTTGTGTTGACCTTTATGTTCAAAGTTTGGCGTTATAACAAATCTTGGAGTTATCCAGGTGGTGTAACAGAAGCCAAACAAGCAGCAAGGCGCAAAGCCCAAGCAATTTGGGTGAGAAATACATTACTAGATTTAGGGCCGACTTTTATTAAAGTTGGGCAATTGTTTTCAACTCGTGCTGATATTTTTCCGAGTGAATATGTTGAAGAGTTGTCAAAACTGCAAGATAAAGTCCCGGCATTTAGCTATGAGCAAGTAGAAACGATTATTGAGCAAGAATTAGGGAAGAAAATTCCGGAACTTTTTCAAAGTTTTGAACCGATTCCACTAGCGGCTGCGAGTTTAGGACAAGTACACAAAGCTGTGCTGCACAGTGGGGAAGCTGTTGTCGTTAAAGTACAGCGTCCTGGATTAAAAAAGTTATTTGAAATCGATTTACAGATTCTTAAAGGAATTGCTCGTTACTTCCAAAACCATCCTAAATGGGGGAAGGGACGAGATTGGATGGGGATTTATGAAGAATGTTGCCGCATTCTTTGGGAAGAAATTGATTATCTTGGGGAAGGCCGTAACGCTGATACATTTCGTCGCAACTTTCGTGGTTATGATTGGGTGAAAGTGCCTAGAGTTTATTGGCGTTACGCTTCACCGCGAGTTTTGACCTTAGAATATTTACCTGGCATTAAAATTAGTCAATATGAAGCTTTAGAAGCGGCGGGTTTAGACCGGAAATTAATTGCGCGTCAAGGCGCTCAAGCTTATTTACATCAACTGCTGAATAATGGCTTTTTCCATGCTGACCCCCATCCAGGTAACATTGCTGTCGGTGCAGATGGTGGTTTAATCTTCTACGACTTTGGAATGATGGGGCGCATTAAGTCCAATGTCCGAGAAGGACTGATGGAAACCCTGTTTGGCATTGCCCAAAAAGATGGCGATCGCGTAGTAGAATCACTAGTTAACTTAGGAGCGATCGCACCAGTCGATGATATGGGGCCAGTCCGGCGTTCTGTCCAGTATATGCTGGACAATTTTATGGATAAGCCGTTTGAAACACAATCAGTTGCAGCAATTAGTGATGATCTATACGAAATAGCTTATAATCAGCCATTTAGATTTCCTGCAACGTTTACTTTTGTGATGCGAGCTTTTTCCACTCTAGAGGGGGTAGGTAAGGGCTTAGATCCAGAATTTAACTTTATGGAAGTTGCCCAACCTTATGCAATGCAGCTTATGACAAACATGAATGGCGCTGACAGCAATAGCTTTTTAAATGAACTAAGTCGTCAAGCAGTACAGGTAAGTACAACCGCATTTGGTCTACCCCGCAGACTAGAAGATACCCTGGAAAAATTAGAGCGGGGCGATATGCGGGTGCGGGTGCGTTCTATCGAATCAGAACGCCTATTACGGCGACAGGGAAGTATTCAACTCGGAATTAGCTACGCTTTGATAATCAGTGGATTTACTCTGTCAGCTACCATTTTATTGGTGAATCATTATGTATGGTTAGCGGTAGTAGCTGGCTTGATTGCAGCAGCCGTCTCAGTAATTCTGATCCGTTTGCTTCTTCGCCTCGACCGTTATGAACGTATGTATTAAATATTGCCTTAAAAAATTATGAAATTAAAATTCACGGGTTTTAGTGATCCGGGACTTATTCGTTCTAGTAACCAAGATGCTTATTATATCGATCCTGAAGGGCGATTTTTTATCGTCGCTGATGGGATGGGTGGTCATGCAGGCGGTGAAGAAGCAAGTCATATTGCTACAAGGGAAATTCAAGCCTATTTAGTAGCCAATTGGGATGGGGCTGAATCAGATGACGAAATCCTCGAAAAAGCTTTATGGCAAGCCAATGAAGCCATCTTACAAGATCAGCAAAATCATCCAGAACGCGCTGATATGGGTACTACTGTAGTTGTAGTACTTTTCCGTCAATCACACATTCCTTTGTGCGCTCACGTTGGCGACTCTCGATTGTATCGCCTGCGTGATTCACAACTAGAGCAAATCACTGAAGACCATACTTGGGTAGCCAGAGCGATTAAAATTGGTGACATCACGCCGGAAGAAGCCAGAATGCACCCTTTTCGCCATGTGCTGTCCCGGTGTTTGGGTCGAGAAGACCTGAATCAATTTGATGTGCAACCACTGGACGTGAAAAGGAGCGATCGCTTGCTATTATGTAGTGATGGTCTTACCGAAGAGCTGGCAGACCAACAGATTGCTGATTATCTGCACAAAACCCCAATACTGGAAAAAGCCTCTATCTCCCTCATAGAAGCTGCCAAAGAACAAGGGGGACATGATAACATCACAGTCGTGATCGTAGAAATACAAGACTGAACACAAAAATCATCAATTGTCAATGGTCAAAATTACTTTTGACTAAAAGTTTTTCATGTTTTCCGCCCGCCAGTAGCCCTGCTGGTAAAGTTTACTGTGGTTAATGGCAGTTTCTTCATTCCTATGCACTGCCTGACCATACAGCCCACCTCCACAAGCCCAGAATGTAGAACTTACACAGTGATATGAAAAATCAAGGGTGTAGGGATGTTGTATCCGAACCCTTACCCCTATACCCTTTCACTCAATCTTGACAGACAATGTTTGTGCGTAAATCCTGAAATGAACTGACTCAAATTTTTGCCAAACGTTATTTTTAGTAGATATACTCAGCAATTTGTTCAGCCTGAGCATTTTTATTTTTTACAACTTGATAAAAATACTCTTAACTTCCAAAATTTAGCAGTTGGAGGTAGAGTTTATATAATTTGTTGAATTGACATCTTGCACCTAATACGGTATGGCGAATATAATTCAGGTTTAATACCTTGTATTTGCCTTTGCGCTCATTAGTTTCTCCCTCCCAGAGAAGCTTAACTCGGCAAGGCTCAAAATCAGGTATTTAGATTCACTATTTGTGAAATTTCCCGGAATTTGCCTCGATATACTTGAGTTGTATACCAGTAGGTTTAGGCAAAGACGGTTAAGGGCACAAAAAAATTAATCCCAAGGGGTGTGGGCAAATAGTCAAACAATTGTTATCTTTCTTAATACGTAGGAACAAATGTAGAACTACTGCTAGTCCCAAAACTATCCTTTGTAGGATTTCTGTCCCTAAATCTCACCTTTACGCGTTGTTTTTCGGAGTTTACTAACTATGAACCAGCCAATTGAATTATCTTTGGAACAACAATTCAGCATTCGTTCATTTGCTACTCAGGTACAGCACATGAGCCATGACCAAGCAAAAGATTTTTTGGTCAAGCTCTATGAGCAAATGGTTGTGCGCGAGGCTACCTACCAAGAGTTACTTAAGCACCAGTGGGGCTTAGATTCAGGTTCCACTCTGGCATAGACTTATTTTTGTGTCGCAGTGGGCGACCTCCTTCTCTTGCTCGGTTCCAAGAAGGAAAGGAGCTGGGGATGCTGGGGCGTCAACTTTAAATCAGCGATTGTAAATTGATTGTTTTAACCCAAAACTATGACCAGCCAAATAAAAGGCTGCACATATTTGTTAAGAGTAAACTGTATTGTAAGGGGATAAATTAGCAACTTTAGGTAGCCCAGGTGATTAACTCAAGGCTATTTAAGCAAACTAATTTAGGTGCTGTATTGGATACATAGCACGATTTGCGTAGATCCAATTAAATTTAGTTGACCACTCGCCATCGCTAATCATTATATTTGCTATAACGTAAGGCTTACAACCAAATATAGTTTTTTCGTCACAAAAGTTTACATTTTGCAATCTACAACATTACTAACAGGAAAGATCAAAGGGAATGTCTGTAGCCGTTGCTTCTAATTTAGATAAAATTTGGGGTTTAATTCTTTCGTATTCATTTTTTAGTACATTTTTACTAAGTTGCGGATCAACAGATGAAGCTGATATTTGACTTTCTTCAGCCCATTGTTCAAGATTTTTGCGTTGAGCCGTAGCGATACTACAAAGTAAGATGTGAGAACAGCGACTTGGTGCTTCTCTGGCAAAGAATAACAATCGATAATAACCAGTTTTTGCGAGTAATCTAGTTATTTCTTGGCCAAAACTAGTTTTGAGATCAAGATAGTAAGGCAGCCACTTTACACCATGTTGACGATTGTAAATAACAGTAATCCACAGTGTCATCGGATGTGGTGCAGGCAGAAAGAGAAATTGATTATAACGATTACAGGCAAACCTTTTGATAATTTCCTGCTGTGGTAGCATCACCCAAAGAGTTGGTAAAACTTCGTTATTCACACGAATTGTTTTGGGGAAGACAATATCAGCAATTGGCTTGTTTTCTGGCCAAGCAGTAGAACGGAGGATTTCATCATGGGAAGATAATACCTGTACATCAGCTTTTGTCTTAGGCTGAACTTCTACAGGAATTGTTAAGCTACGAGTCGCTACAGCTTTCGGTGCGGGTTTATCTGGTTGAATGATGGGCGAGCGATAATTCTGTTCGATGGATTCTAACACCTGCAAAATTTCGCTGACCTTTTGGGGGCGATCGCTTGGTGATTTAGCCAAACAACTCATGACTAAATTTTCTACTTGTTTGGGTATTTCCAACCCAGGATTAACTTCAGCAAAAGAACGTGGTTCTAGCAAATGATGGGTTTTGTACCATGCACCAAAGGAATGAGTTGCTGCTACTAACGGCATTTTGCCAGTTAGCATCTCAAACATCATCACACCTAAACTGTAAATATCCGACCGATTATCTAATTCTTTACCCTCCATCTGTTCGGGGGAAGAATAAGCCAGAGTTCCCAAATAAAATTTTGTTTGGTCATTGCTATTGGCTTGGAGTAACTTAGCAATGCCAAAATCAAGAATTTTGATTAACTCCCCAAAGCTGGAGTCTTGAATTACGAGTATATTACTGGGTTTAATATCGCGGTGAATAATTGGGTAAATAGCACCATCAACGGGAATCCCGTCATGAGCGCACTGTAACCCCAGTCCGATTTGACGCACCATACTCAAGAATCTGGGTAAAGCTAAATGATGCTGACGAATAATTTGACTGAGGCTATGTCCTTGAAGATATTCCATCACGTAAAAGGGCGTATTATTTTCATCTACGCCATAGTCCATGACTCGCACAATATGAATGCTTTTTTGTCCTAGCAAAGCACAGGTTTTTGCTTCTCGCTCAAAGCGTTCTTGTAACCGCATCTTTTCATTTTGAATCGAGAGGGCGAGAAACTTGACTGCAACTGGTACACCTCCCAACAAAATATCTTTAGCACGATAAACTCGACCCATTGCTCCAGTACCAATTAATTCCTGAAGCTGGTAGCGTTTGCCGAGTAAGCGTCCAATGTTGGGGTCTGACATAAAATATTCGACTCCAAAAGCAGATTGATGTTAAGTGTGTAGGAAAACAAGTATTTTCAAACTGGGATTTTTGATTAATATAGAAAGAGTTTCTAGACTGATCAATAAAGTTCAGAAGCAGTTTTTAGTTCTCTGGAGCGAGAACTTCTACTTTTGGCCTGCGGTTTGTCAGCTAGTAGTTTTTTCAACTGATGGAAGATGCCAATTCAAATCTACGGAATGGTAGATTCATCCTGAAGTTTGCTCACATTCCGCACGCTAATGTTGATGTATTTCTAGTCTGCCCAAATCTGACTAAATAATTATCTATAGTTTCTATTGATTTACAATCGCTGAAATATGAAAAAGTGCTGAGTGCTGAGGAGAAATTATGTAATTTTGATGTCAGAATTAATACATAAAATACGGAAATTCAAACTACAGAGACGCAGAGAAGCCAGTGCGTTGGGCGGATTCCCCGACTCCCTCACTGGCGCGTCACAGAGAAATGAGAGTTTGAAAGGTTTTATGTCAGTGCTGTTATTAGTATCTCTACAACTTAGCACTCAGTACTTTCATCTCAGCACTATTTCAGAGGTTGCCGTTCTAAACTGGCTTCCATTGTACTCGTGAGGGAATGGCCGGACATGACACCACAACTTAAATAGTAAGCATCATCTGACAGACGATACACTGTTTCAAAGCCGCTACGACGTTGACGATCACTCAGTACCCAATAGCGTTGCACAATTGTATCCAGACCAATCCAACCTTCGCCTTCGATCTGCCCGAACAAATTATGTTGAAGTAAAAAAGTATACTGGCGTTCACCTTCATGCAACCGCCCTTTGTATACTAAGGAAATTTCTGAGCGATCGCTACCAGGAAAAATCAGCTTGGTTGCCATTGTAAACCAGTTATCTCGATTCCAAGCAACCAGGGTCATACCCTTAACGCTGATTGGCATTCCATTGTGTTCTAGCCAATTGCCTTGTAATGACCAGCGTCCTGGTTCCATTAAAAAAAGTATGACCCACCTTCTCAGTTCCTTGTCTTAATCAAGTACCCTTACGACTTAAAGATATATTTGAAACCTAAAAATGTCAGGTGCTAAGTCCGCAAAACTTATTTTTCGGCTGGATGAATTTCTCCCAGCAGGACTTCATGGGGTGCGCCTGTGGCGGATGGCAGGTTTCCGGGTATATCTAGCTGTCGCCAGTAGGCTAAAACTGCAAAAGCTATCGCTTCTTTAAAGTCTCCACTCAAACCGACTTCATCGGTAGTTAAAACAGGGATTGTCTTTAATAATGACTGCAAACGTTCTTTTAAATACAGGTTTCGACTACCACCACCACATAAAAATACCCGTTGTGGCATTTGTGGCAAAAATGTTTGATAACTATGAACAACAGAAGCTGCTGTCAGTTCGGTAAGGGTGGCGAGAAAGTCCGCTGGACTGAGTTGGTATGGCCCAGCATCTTTTAAACATTGATTTAAGTAATCTACACCAAATAACTCACGTCCTGTAGATTTGGGCGGTGGTAGATGAAAGTAGTCTTGCTGTAACCACTGTTCTACTAAAGATTGGCAAGGACTACCTGTAGCTGCCCATTTACCATCTTCGTCATATTTTTTAGCACCATTAGTTAAATGCTCTACTGCTAAATCTAACAAGCTATTGCCTGGGCCTGTATCCCAACCGCGCATTTTTTCTAACCAGTTATCGCGGCGGGGTGGGATGTAAGCAACATTACCAATACCGCCTAAATTTTGAATGCAGCGTGCTTCTTCTGGATGGCTGAGTAAAAAGGCATCAACTCTGGGTACTAGGGGTGCGCCATGACCACCAATCGCAATATCGGCGACACGGAAATTACTGACGGTGGTAATTCCTGTGAGACTAGCAATCAATTCGCCTCGTCCCAGTTGCAGCGTATAACCTAGGGACTGGGGTTTGCCGATTCCCTGGCTTTGTGGTGGTCTATGATAAACTGTTTGCCCGTGGGAACCGATTAAAATTGCTGGCTGATGAGCTGTTTGAATGTTTTGAGCGGCTTGAGCAAAACTAAAGGCGATCGCATCATCTAATGCTGCTAATTCTGCCATTGAAATGGCTTTACCTGCACAAACAGCTAAAATACTGTCTCGGAGTTCAGCAGGATAAGGATATGTTTGTCCTGCTAATAACTCCACTTTCAGGTCTAAATCTGTACCAGAAATATCTACTAAAGCAGCGTCAATGCCATCTACAGATGTACCACTAATTAAACCGATAATGCGAGTCATAAAAGATAATTAATAGTTTGATTGCTCAATAGTCATCAGTCAATCAATTTTGGATGGACTGTGACCACAAGGGTACAGTTGGGGATGTTAAATAAATCAGACAAGTTACTATATCAGTCTAACGACGTATAGTAAATCTATCTTAAGTATGTTAGATGAGATTGCTACTCAATACATAATTACTAATGTTCCACTTTTGTTTGTGCAGCGATCGCTCCCTTAATTTAGGCTAATAGGAGCGATCATTCCTATATATAGTCAGACCAGATTATTTGGCTGATTAATTTAGTTTTATAGCAATTCTCAATCATTCGTGAATAGCAAGATCCCCGACTTCTTCAAGAAGTAGGGGATCTGAGTTTGAGGAATATACTAATCTAACTGACTTAAAATTGCCCTTACATCAACAGCTAACTTTTGACCTAATTTTAATAACTGCCGACATTGACTAGTATCTTGTTTATTCATCAGGCTGGTAAGACAAGCTGGTGCTATTTGACTGTGCAGACAACTGAAGTATAGTTCTTGAGAACGATAGAGAGAAATACCCAAATTGAGTTGATATCCCACATCAATTAATCTTTCTAATAGTTGGATATCGGTGGCAAAACTACCGTTAGTGTCATGTAATAATTGCCAGAGCGATCGCAAAATCAATTGCTCTAATATTTGCTTACCTTCGGGAATATTTAAGCGACAACGCAGATGTTTGGCTTCTGTGGCGATCGCTTCTAATTCTACAATGTGATTACCACAAGATTGCGGTTCTGTGATGTCTTGCTCTAGCGATCGCAATGTTGTCATACAGCGATATCCTAAAGCAATCTCGGCAGCAACTTGCAATTCTTGGGGTACTTCGAGTTCATCCCGATGAAAGGCCATGAGTACACCGTAGTTTTCGCGGTATGTTTGGGTATACAGTTGGTCGAGTCGAGTTAATGTTTCTTGATTAATTAACCGCATAATCCGGTGGCGTTCTTCGGCAAATAAATTCTGTAAGCTAAAGGTTTCATTGCCAAATACCTGTGTCATCACCAAAATAGTCTGGGCTGCACTGGCTTGCTGGAGTGCGGTAAACAATTTTTCTTTTAACTGGCTGTAATCACGTCGCCCTGTAAACTGTTGAATGCAACAGTGAAAATCCCAACCGCCTAAATGCAGGACTGCAAACACTAAATGTTCGCTTTCCCAAGTAATTTCGGAAACTAATTTTAAATGTCCGACAACTAAAGTCAACGCCCCCATCCGTTGCCGTTGATAGTCTAACTCATGAGTTGTGTAGCAATAAACTCGCTTTTGGCAAGGATGATGCAGTTTACCAGAGGTATCTTGTCCTGGTAAATGGCAAGTTTCTACGGGTCGATGATTATTAAACAGCGAAGTAATGGCATAGTGAGCAGCAACTTGCTTGAAGCTAACTTGAGCGGTGAGAACTAACTGACGATATATTTCACCGCCGTGTTTGAATAAGTCTACATTGCTTGGTGCTAAACCCAAGCGTTTGACGAAGCCTTTTTCTAACTGCACACCTGCAACATCTCCCGCCAGTTCTAAGGCGCGGGCTGCGTAACGCAGAATTTGAGTACCTTCTGGGCGAGATAGTTCTTCAAAAAACCAGCCGCAACTGGTAAACATTAATAAAGAGTGACGCTGCATTTCCAAGAGGCGCAAAGCATCTACTTGTTCGGCAGCGTTGAGTTTGTGGGTTTGATGGCGGGAAAGGAAGCGGCTGACATTGGCGGGTGAGCGATCGCGAATGACTTTGATATACTCATCCCTAGCTAACCAAGGATCTTTGAAGAATTGCTGACCATATTCTTCATACACTTCTACTAACTGATCCCGTAGCCAATTTAAGGCATTACGTAAAGGCCGCCGCCATTTTTGATGCCAAACACCGCCCTCACCACCACAACCACAATCATCTTGCCATCTATCAACACCGTGGGCGCAACTCCAAGCAGTGATAGGCTTGAGTTCTACTTCCCAAGTCGGGGGGTTTAAGCTGAGGTAGTGGGCAAAGTTGGTAACTGTCCAACCATGACGGGGGAATTCGGCTGTAAAGGCGTAGGCGATGGTTTTTTCTGTACCCTTTTTATGATGTCCAAAGGTTTCCCCATCGGTAGCCACAGATATCAATTGGGCGGGACGATGATCCCCACGCACAGCTGAACCTATACGTCCGGCTAAATGATGGGAACTATAGGTGACATCGGTAAAACCCATATCGCGGGATATTGGGCCATCGTAGAAAAAGATATCTATATATTTAGAAGTGTCGGGAGTTGGAAGTGGTGAGTTGAGGATATCCCCCTTTTCAATTCCCCATTCTTTACTTCCTTTCAAATAGCAACGATAGGGACGGGTGGGATCAATCTGACTACCACCAACTTCGTGCCATTCTGGCTGGGGATCATTTTTTGTGGGTAGAGGGCGACAACGTTGTGCTTGGGATGGTGCCAAAATAATGAAACGAATCCCTTCCGCAATTAAAGCTTCTATAGTTGCGTAGTCTACACCTGTTTCTGCCAACCAGATGCCTTCGGGATCACGACCAAAGCGGGATTTGAAGTCTTCTTTGCCCCAGCGAATCTGCGTATATTTATCCCGTTCGTTAGCCAAAGGCATGATGATGTGATTATATACTTGCGCGATCGCATTGCCATGACCTTGCAGGCGATCGGCACTTTTGGCATCTGCTTCTAATATTCGTTGATAAACCTCCACATCATAGCGTTCTAGCCACGACATTAAGGTAGGGCCAATATTAAAGCTGAGATACTCGTAATTATTCACGATCCCCATCACTTCGCCTTGGTCATTCAAGATTCTGGCAAAGGCATTAGGACGATAGCATTCATAGTGAATTCGCTCATTCCAATCATGGAAAGGTGCAGCACTTGGTTGACGCTCAATTGCGTCTAGATAAGGGTTTTCGCGCGGTGGTTGATAAAAATGACCATGCACTGTGACATACACACCAGTAGCTGTTTTCAGGGGATTATGCTGGTGAGTATCTTGGGCAGTGGGATGATTAATAGACGTAGCGCCAGAGCTGGCTGGCAATTCAGCAGCAGAAGTCATGTAGTATATTTATCCAAAACAAAAAACTTGCGGCAACAAGGAAAGGCTTGTTTTCCAACCTCATCTACACAGGCTTGAACACAAAATCCGGTATAGACTAAAACTATGGCTATAGGATACAGTCTAATTCTTGAGAAAGCAGTCTGACTAGAGTGTGAAATCTGCGTTATCTTATCTCTGTTTCTCAAGTATCGCTAAATTTTCAGCTATTTCACAATTTTAGATTTTAGATTGACCCCACAGATAAATCTGGGTATTTGCAACATTTAGGGACTATTGGTCAAAATGAATTGTCTTTGAATCTATTAAACTCTATTTTCTGTGTAGTATGCTACCCGAAAATTGATATTATTGCTACAAAATGTTGCAGAAAATCTGCAAAACACAACGTTAGTTTACATTGTGCATTGATCTGTTTTCATCAATTTTGATAAATTGCCACGAGTTTAGTAAATTCTCTCAATGGGTTAAGTAAAGGTTGAGAGTATCCTATTGGAGTGCTGAGTTATGAGTACTGCGGGGGATGAGGAAGATAAGCAAAACAGGGAAGAATAATTTTTGTTAACTCACTTTACTTGCTTCACTGCCTCATCTTCCCCATATTTCACTCAGAATTTTTCCAGGATAACTTTTACTAAAGTAACCAAATGTCAGGTAAAAACATTATTTTTTTCGTGCTGTTACTGTTTATTCCAGTGTCCCTAGCGGCGCATTTTCTCGAATGGGGAGACTTAATAGTGTTTGTCGCTGCTGGTTTAGCGATTTTGCCTTTAGCCGCTTGGATGGGAACAGCAACCGAAGAAATTGCTGTGGTGGTCGGCCCAACGCTGGGAGGTTTATTAAACGCCACCTTTGGTAATGCAACAGAATTAATTATTGCTTTAATTGCCTTGAAAGCGGGACTGGTTGGTGTAGTCAAAGCCAGTATCACAGGTTCGATTGTTAGTAACTTATTACTTGTGATGGGTCTTTCGATGTTTTTGGGAGGACTGCGCCACAAAGAACAAACTTTCCAGCCGATTGTAGCGCGTGTGAATGCTTCTTCAATGAATTTGGCGGTGATTGCCATGTTACTTCCCACCGCCATGAACTATACTTCTCAAGGAATTAGTGAACAAACTCTGCAAAATCTTTCCTTGGCTGTAGCAGTGGTGTTAATTGTGGTTTATGCCTTGACATTGCTGTTTTCGATGAAAACCCATACCTATTTGTACGATGTGGGTGTGGCTGAGGCGGAAGACAATGAAGGTTCTCACGAGCAACCAAATATTTGGTTGTGGACTGGGGTGTTATTGGTTTGCACGTTGTTAGTCGCACTGGAATCAGAAATGTTAGTAGATTCCTTAGAAACCGCCACATCCCAATTAGGGTTAACAGCACTGTTTACTGGTGTAATTTTAGTGCCGATTGTGGGTAATGCTGCAGAACACGCCACGGCTGTGACTGTAGCGATGAAAGATAAGATGGATCTTTCTGTATCTGTAGCTGTGGGTTCCAGTATGCAGATTGCTTTATTTGTGGCCCCGGTATTAGTCATCGCCGGGTGGATATTTGGTCAACCAATGGATTTAGATTTTAATCCCTTTGAATTGGTAGCCGTGACTGTGGCGGTATTAATTGCCAACAGTATTAGTTCTGATGGTAAATCTAATTGGTTGGAAGGTACTTTGTTGTTAGCTGCATATACCGTTTTAGGTTTTGCTTTTTACTTCCATCCAGTAATTACCAGTATTGGATAGTTATAATTTTTCAGATAGCGATCGCTGTTACTTTGATTTAGCGATCGCTTCTGCTGATAGATAGAATTAATTGTAATTTTGTTCGCTACGTAACCATAATTTTGTATCTTTATTAAGTTTGAAAAATCAAAGTAATTTCTTATTCAAATCTTCTTAACCATCAGAGATACTGCTTCAGATAGAGTCAATTTTTTTATTATCTAGAGTTTATTATTTTCAAGGAAAGCAGGGACATAAAACCAAATCAACGATTCAGCTTCAATTGTGTCAGGCATGATTGAGGATTTCTAGGCGATCGCGGTTGATTATGATTACGCAAAATTATTATATTTTTTATTTTTAGGACACACCATTCCGGAACTACGACAATTTTTCTGTCAAAGGAAATATGGGTGTTAATAACATCAAAAACAATGAGTGATATTGTCCTGCTGATGACGGGCGTGTTAATTGTCAAACAACCAACTCCGTCTCATATCAACCAGCAGCCTGTAATTCAGCTAGACAATGGCGTGCAGAAAACACCACAGGGGCAGTCATCTCAAGTTGATTTAGATAAACAAAACACGCCGTCTGAATTTATACAGCTGCAAGAAAAACACCAAGCTACTCTAGTAGCTTTTAATTCTAATTCTGAAAAAAATCTAGTAAAAAAAACCGACAAAAAACCTACTAAAGACTTATATAGCGTATCAGAATTTAAGAACTTTCAACCTGTAAATATCAAGTTTCCGCGTCCACAACGCCTCATCGCTCAAAAACTGAGTGACGATGAACTTTTATTAGCTAGGTCTACAAGATTAGGTAGCCGCACTGTACCTAATCTACGTTTTGGAAATTCAGGTTTAGCTGTGAGAGTTTTACAAAAGTTACTCATAGCTAATGGCTATACAATTCGTGTAGATGGAGTTTACGGTGCGTTGACAGAAAGTGCGGTCAAAGCCTTTCAAAATCGTCGCAATATCAATGTAGATGGCATAGTCGGCCCAAGAACTTGGTTCCATCTGACAAGATAAAAAGAAAAGTTAAAAGGTAAAAGGCAAAAGTTTATTTTCTTTTGACTTTTAACTTTTAACTTTTGCCTTAAATTATTACCGATATTTATGCTGTTCTAGAAGTTGTTGCGCCCTTGGTTTATAAATTAAGTAAAACAGTGCTTCAAGATAGCGCAATAAATCCTCGCGGTTTTCTTTGGAAGTAAAATTCCAGAAGCCGTAAATTCTTGCTAAAGATAACAGCTTGGTAGTATGAATTTTCCAAGTATATGTGCTATAAACTCGGTCAATCGCTTTTTGAGAAATTGTCTCCCAGTAGTTAGGATTTTGTCCGCATTTGGTAACAAAATCTAAAATCTTTGTGGCTGTTTCTTCTAAATTAGTGGGGTTAATGTAAAAGCCATTAACTTTATCTTGAATGATTTCTAGCGGCCCACCAAATTGAGTGGCAAAAGTTGGTAATCCAGAAATCATTGATTCTAAAATTGTTAAACCAAAGGCTTCAAATAAAGCAGGTTGAACAAAAATACCTTGATGGTCAGCAATTACGCGATAGATTTCGCCAGAATCGCTTTTTGATAAACGTACGCCTAACCAACGAATTTTGCCGTGAAGATTATATTCATTAATGATGTGATAAAGTTTGATAATTTCATCACGTTCTTCGTTGTCGTCTGATTCTTCTGTGCGTAATTTACCCGCAACTAAAATCAAGTTACAATGCTCTTGCAAATCTTTACTTTGACCAAAACATTCGGCTAAACCAGTCAAGTTTTTAATGCGGTCGAGACGCGCCATTGAAAAGATAGGGCGCTTGTTGGGGTCATCGAGTTTGCCGAAAATTTGACTAGAGTCTTCTAAAGTAAATAACATTTCGGCAAGACGATCGCGATCGCTTTCTACCCGTTCTTGAGTGCGTGTGTAGGGGAAGTAATAACTCTCGTTCACCCCTGGTGGAACAACATTAAATTTTGGGCTGAATAACTCAATGCCATTCACCACATGATACAACTCTGGCATGGTGAAGCATTTATAAGATTCGTATTGTCCCACACTATCTGGCGTACCGACAATTTCTTGATAAGTGCTGCTGACGACAAAGTTAGCAGCATTCATGGCTATCAAGTCAGCAGTAAATTGTAGGGAGAAATGATATTTATCTTCTAAATCTTGCCAGTAAAGATTACTAAACAAGTATTTAGATTTTTCTAAAGCATGGGCGATGTTACACTGGGTAACTTTCATCCGTCGCGCTAACAGGAAGGCGACTAAGTTTCCATCAGTGTAGTTACCCACTATTAAGTCGGGTTTACCGTGGAACTCTGCTAATAATTCTCTTTCTGAGTCAATGGCGAAGGTTTCAAGATAAGGCCAAAACTCAAATCGAGAAATCCAGTTTTGGGTCATGTTGGGATTAAATTCCCGCAAAGGTACGCGCAAAATCCAAGCATTATCTGTACCGTGGACTTTCTCTAACCTTTCGTTACATAAAGTACCATCACTATTTGGAATCAAGCGCGAGAGAATAATCACTTTTGGTTGGACGTTGAGTCCTTCTAAACCCGCTAGTAAGACATCTTCTTGTAGCTGCTTTTCTAAATTTCTGGCTTGGTCGAGTACATAAACTACTTGACCACCTGTATCGGGTCTTCCTAAAACTCCCTCTTGTCCAAACCAACCATGTGCGGAAACCAAGACGATTCTAAAAATCATCGGGACGCGGGAAATAAAAGCTTCTTGGGTTTGGGGGTCGGGTGAGTCAATTAATTCGTCTAGTATGTTTAACGTTTCTTGTACCCGTTGGGCGGTATTACCCCAACCTGGTTCAAAACCCATTGTTTGCAATTGAAAGCGAAATTCATCATAAGGTTCATCACTAGGGCGTTCGTTGACAAATGCGATCGCTTTTTTTACTTGCTGGGAAAGTTGCTGCTGTGATTGAATGCGATTATTAATTAGTAGTTGAATGCCGTTATATTGGTGCAGGCGCAGAAAATTAAATAAGCTTTCTAGCCATTGTTTGGGGTCTTGGAAGAGTTTGCTAGAAAGATAACGGTTGAGATACTGCACCCCCTTACCAATGTTTTTGGGGTCGCGGATAACAGGGGTGTAGTCGTAAAAAGGGCCGAAGTCTAATTCTAGCAAGTCGCCTTCGTTGGGATGATATTTGTTGACGAGGCGATCGCGCATATCCAGCAGTTCTTGTACTGTCATTGCTTCCGCCGTCAAATCTGCTGTGAGTCGATACACTTCTTGACTCGCAATGTAAGGGCGGATAATAAAGCAAAAATTGGAGTCTTCTTGAATGATTTCTTGTGTGTAGTAAAGGAGTTTTCCTAAAAGAGATAAAGCATTAAACTTTTCTGGCTTCCCATTTTTGGAGCAATATTCACTATATACCTGGAGTATGTCATTTCTCAGCAAATAATTTTTTTTCTTGTTGGCGTAATTCACTAATGAAAGCACGCAAATCATTTTTTTTCTTCACTTTCTAGAACTGCTTGAATCAATTCAGACATATTCACCTCACAGTCAATAAGTACAAACACGAATAAACACAGATAAACTCTTTCTATCTGTGTTTTACAAAGCGTATAAACTTCTCGCGTGTTCTTCTTTACCTAAAGTATCGAAGACTCAGTACTATTCCCTCTAACTATAGGCGGACAATTTTCCTAACTTTTGGCTGATTCAGTACATTTATTGCTTGAAATGCCTCAATTATCAATTGATATCGAAAAGCGATCGACTGATAAATTATCTCATTTTTTCCTGGCTTAATTTATCAACAAAGGCTAATTAAAAATTAAATTTGGTTTGATTTAACTGTAAAAAAAATCATACTTATTCGGATTCAGTATACTTATCATTTTATATACATTTTATTATAATTATTTATATTAGTCAGTCAATTTTAATCAAACCGAATTTCTATATCAACTGACAAAATTATCACCGGATTTTTAGCAATAAAAATTAATCTTTATGTTATGAAATCAACAATGAGTTTGTATTTAAATCAAATAAAGTCAACTTTTGAGATTCGTGAGAATAATTTAAATTTGTACTCGCTATAATTGCACCACGAAGTAATTAGAAACAGGGACGGTATATATGCAAGATCATTCACATAAATTAACAACTACCGACCACAGCATAGGCAACATTTTAATTGTCTCATTCATGATATTCTGCGGAATGACTTTTATCTTTCTTTTAGGAATTTTCTAACAGTGACATTGGAAAATAAAGGATTTATAGGGAAGCAAACAACTAAATTTGCTTCCCTTTTTAATTGAGATTTATTCACATCTTGCACCAAACGACTGAAGTCGCGGCTACACACACAAAACCCGCCTGTGCGGGTTCAAAAGCCTTAATTTTCTGCTAGTCCGCGTGGTGCGCCAAGCGCAGCGCAAGCGCGATAGGCAGACTACCCTTCGGGAAGCCCTTCGGGTTCAGCAGTTGCTTCAAGTCGGGAAACCCTCCCAACGCACTGCTTCACCGCTTGCGCGTCTACGTTTTTATAGCCGCGAATTCCATTCGTCGGGGCTAAGTGCTTGCTTGCGCTATCCTTAAAATTAAAGTTTTGATAAAAGTGTGACTGGGATAGCTAAAGGTAGTTGTAGCCATTCCGGTTTATAACTTTTAATTAGAGTAATTTATATTATCTAGGGCGAACGATGGGACTCGAACCCACGGATGGTGGTACCACAAACCACTGCCTTAACCACTTGGCTACGCTCGCCATTGACTTATCGATTAATAATCATAGCATCTATTTAGTGATTGAGCAAGCGTTTTTTTTCAAGGAACGGACTTTACTAATGTATAGTCCAGGAACACTAATAGCTATCAGAAGATGAAACTGAGAAATATGAAGCTTTTGACGATGATGGCATTGGCGATCGCCACTAGTATAGCTGTAGTTGGCGTAGCTATGTCTAAAACCAATCCGACATCCAAAGAGTATGAAGATTATGCAGTCAATCAACTCACCCAATATCTCAAAAATGATGTGTGTAAAAAAACCTCAAAGTTAATTGAGAACCTACTTAATTCTCGCTGTGACAAACTTGTTGATTCCACTAATCCCCAAATGCGAGATTTGATCAGAACAACAACGGAACGGCAAGACTTTCTGTTGTTTAGTGTGTATCGTACAGATTTAACCCTTGGTGCTTGGCTACCTGGGTACAAGTTTGAAACAGTCGGAGCTTTTCATAATTTTTATACGTACAGTGCTGAACAGCAATAGCCTTAACTAACTCCCGCATCTAAGATTAAGCTTAGTTAGCAAGAGTTACACCTTTACCCATGTTATCTGCATATCTGTTGGTATCTCACGGAAGCCGTGATCCTCGTCCAGAAATTGCTTTACAGCAATTGACAGAATTAATCAATCAAAAACAGCAAAGTTACTCATCCAGCAAAAAGCTAGTCGGCTTGGCTTACTTAGAAACACGTCCAGAACCTCTGCACATCCAAATCAAGGAATTTGCTCATCATGCTGTTTTGGCTGGATGCGATAGTCTCAAAATCATACCGTTATTTCTGCTACCGGGAGTCCATGTGATGCAAGAAATCCCTGAAGAAGTAGCGTTAGCACAACAAGCCGTGGGCAAAGATTTTAATTTGGAATTACTACCATATATAGGTAGTAACCCTGGTTTAACCAAGTTGTTGTCTCAACAAATGGCTGAAATTATCACCCAAGCCTGGGTTTTAATTGCTCATGGTAGCCGCCGTCCGGGTTTTCAACAGCCAGTCGAAACCATAGCAGCAAATATAGGTGCAGTAGCAGCTTATTGGTCTGTGGCTCCTAGTTTAGAAGCACAAGTAGAGCAGTTGGTAGCGGCTGGTAAAGAAAAAATTGCGATTTTGCCATATTTTTTATTCGCAGGTGGCATAACCGATGCGATCGCTCAACTCACAGAAACGCTAAAATTAAAATTTCCGGCTGTGACTTTCCAATTAGCTCAACCTTTGGGAGCAAGTGCAGAGTTAGCTGATTTGATTTGGGATTTGATGAAGGAATGAACTGCACAGAAAAAGAAGAGCAGAAGAATTTGGGAAAAGTTTATTTAGTAGGTGCAGGGCCGGGAGACCCCGGACTGATGACTCTCAAAGGCAAAAGTTTATTAGAATGTGCCGATGTAGTTATTTATGATGCGTTGGTGAGTCTAGCTATTTTAGCCATGATTAATCCCCAAGCCGAAAAAATCAACGCTGGTAAGCGGATGGGGAGACATTCACTATTACAAGATGAAACCACTCAGTTATTAATAGATAAAGCCCAAGAACATACTATTGTTGTACGACTCAAAGGCGGCGATCCGTTTATTTTTGGTCGTGGTGGCGAAGAAATGGCAGATTTAGTCAAAGCCGGAATTCCCGTTGAAGTTGTGCCAGGAATTACATCTGGAATTGCGGCTCCAGCCTATGCTGGCATACCTTTAACTCATAGGCTACATAGTTCTTCAGTCACATTTGTAACTGGTCATGAGTCTGCTGGTAAGTATAGACCGAAAGTAAATTGGCAAGCGATCGCTCACGGTTCAGAGACAATTGTCATTTATATGGGCGTTCATAATTTGTCGCACATTATTGAAGAGTTAGCAGCTGCGGGTTTAAGTTTAGAAACACCAATTGCGTTAGTGCGTTGGGGTACAAGACCAGATCAAGAAGAATTAATTGGTCAGTTAGGCACCATTGTAGAGCAAGTTGAACAAACAAAATTTGATGCGCCGGCGATCGCGGTTATTGGTTATGTGGTAAATCTGCACGACATACTATCTGGTTGTCGTCCAGAAAATTCATATTTTCATTTAAATACAAACAATCAATCACCTGTTGAATCTGAACCTCAGCAAGAGCAAGTATCTTCATATCAATCTGCATGGTTTAAAGAGATGAGATTTTACCTATCGGTGATCATAGGTTTTATCTTGTTGGTCTTCTATAAAGCATTATTTTCCAGGCTAAGTGTAGTGATTGATATTTTTGTTGTGCTATTAGTTGGTCTACTCATAGCAATTATGGCTGGTTTTCCCGTTAGTCAAGCGTTCAATACCATCGTTAAAAACATATTACAAAGTATCTAAATCATCAATTACACGCTGGCGACTTGACCAAGGTTGGGGCAGTCTACTACTTCCTCTTACCTTGGTAAATAATGAGTTTTGCGAGTTTTTTGGCGTTGATTCCAAGTAATCTTGAGTTCAACTTGTGTTCGAGTTGATTGGCGAATCATTTTGAGATGTTCCCATTGTTGCTCTGAAAATTTTAGTTCAGGGGAACTTTGTAAGACAGAAATAGCTGAAGGTAAACTCTTACCCTGATTCAAATTTGCATCGAACACCTCCCTTTGTTTTGGAGTGAGAATACTTTCGATTTGAGAGCGTGTATCCTGACAAATTTGATTTAGTTCAGATTTCTGCTCTGCTGTTGCTTCTGCTTCTTCTGCTATAAGAGCTATCATCGGACACTGTTGCATTAGTAGATGGGGTTGTGTAACTGAATTAGTTGACAATTGAAAATTCTGTGTCAATTGGCTTAAAGCAGTTGCAGTCATGGCAGTAATGACATGAAATTTTGTCAAAGGCATTGAATGCTCCCACGTATTTTTACTAAATCGCTTCAATTTTAAAGATGTAGTCACGCTTCCCACATGAATAGAAAGTCATGAACATATCTATGAATAAAGTCATAACAAGTTGAAGTATCAAGTTAGAAAGTAAATATAATCTCGTTAAAGATTAAAGTAGAAGTTTAAATTTAATCCAAAGAATATACTCTTAATATCAAGTATATTTTCTAATTTGATTACTTAAGTAAATAAACATCACAACTTACATTAATTTCACATAATGTTTTTAATATTACTAAAATAAAAGCGGATAATTAAAGACTGTATACAATGAAATATACTTATTTAATCGACTTTTGCTTTAAAAATTTGAATCTTATGATATTATCAGCATTGCGTAAATTTTAATTAATATATTCTGTAAATTCATAATTTTTTTACGTAAGAATACTGTCAGTAATAAGTTATTGAATTTCCATAAATATGTATAAAAAAACGCATTATACCACCTTGTGTAAATCAATTTTTTATTATTTTTGATAAATCGTCATAACCTTACTCGTTAATAATTTATTTAGAATCCAAAAAAGCTAAGTTATACTACTTACTAGTTCGATAGAATTAACCTTACTCATAGAGGATGTCTGAAAACTTTTTAATGTTGTAATGAACCTTGACAGATTACTCTAAATTCCCCTTAAAAAAGGATACTTAGGAGCATTTTGAGTGGTGAGTATAGGTACTGATAACCTCTCAAAAATTCTCTGAAAAGCATATTTTCAAAGCCTTCTTGACTATTAGCAACAAGTATTAGATTCTCTCAAATCCTCCCCCGAAAGAAGAGTCAGTTTGTTGGAAATAAATCGCTGTGGTAAGGCAGTCCAGTCTTAGGATTTACCCTAGAAAGAACTGCTGAAATCTTCTGCTGATTTAAAGCGGCTTACGTCGTATTTCCCAATTTCTGATCAGACTTTGTATGGCTATTCGTACTCTACAGGCATATCTGAGGAGGATAGTTACTGAGGATTAGAAGAATAAAAAATGCTGATACTCACAAGCAACTTTTTTTGAAAAACTCTCTCAGTTTGCTGGCAATTAATTGTTCACTTTGGTCAGAATCAACACACCTACTTGTACAGAGAAAATCATCATGAATACACCCTTGATTAAACTGGAAGAATTGCAACAAGGTAAAGTTCTTGTTGATGAATTGGGGTTGCTAACCGAAATGCCTGATGAGATAATTCAACTCTCTCAGAGAGTTAAACAAATCATGGGTGCTTCTAAGGTAGTCCAAGGTATGTGTGCAGGTGATTATTTTTCTCTAGTGTCATATTCAGCAATTTACTGGGGAATAGTCAAAACATTTCCTCGCACCGTTATCAGAAACGTCAAAAAGTTCTTGAACCGCTTCTCTGAACAAAATTCCAGCCGTAATTTGCTTTTAGTCTTCAACTACACAGGTAAAGAACGCGAAAAAATTCTAGCTTCCCTACAACATGGTATTTCTGGTATTGCCAAAGACTATGGTTTTGAAGAAGGTAGTCATTTAGATTATTGGAAGAAGTTAATGACGGCTGTGGGAATAATGGCTGATTCCCATACAGGTAAACTTTCACCTGAAGGTGCTAAACTCCTAGCCCAGCTTGAGAAAGCAGAACCAATTATGGCAATGGATACTTTGATTAATAAAGAAACCGATATGCGAAACGCCTTAATTGGAATGTTAGCTGTTGAATTTATCGCTGTAGGTATTTCAGAATGTGTTATCGACTCGCCAGAGTCTCAAATACTGTTTGCACCCAATGGAAGAGGAATCACCAGAGAGTGGTTTGATGTTCATTATCATTCTGGAGACCATCATCTATTAGAGAATGGCGAATATGATTTGACTCCAGATTTTGACCAGCTAAAATTACCCCATGATACTATCAACTACAATATGTTAAAAATGGCGCATACTGCTGATTATGCAGATGAGTCATTGCAGGATATTTTAGAAGCAAAAGTGTTACACGTAGCTGAGGCTTTTGCTGCTGCGGGTAATTACACTTGGAAATTTGACGAATCAATTAATTTGAATTTGGCTATGAAAGCTTAAAAATTTCAAGCTAAAGTCTAGTGCATATAGCACTCCTATTTGATATGTGAACAACAGCGACAAGGGAGAGAAATGTTTGTAAATCATTTAGGATTGCTATATCAGTCTGATATTCTCAATCAGGACTTAGGCACAGATTGTCTGTGGAGATTGAGTGTAAGGGTTTGGAATAAGTACACCCCTACACCCTTAGTTCTAATTAGTTAATCTCAACCAGTTGAATTGCATTCAGCAATTCTTCGGCGGTATAAGGCTTGCTTAAATAAGCATCCGCACCCTGTTTTCTACCCCACACAAGATGACTAGTCTGATTTGTGGTACTACAAATTAAGATAGGTGCTTTCGCCTGACTGGGATGACTTTTAAGGAAGCGACACAATTCAAAACCATTCATCCCTGGCATAAATACATTAGTAATAATTACATCTGGCTTTTCTTCTAAAGCCATTTCTAAAGCTTCTTTTGCAGTTTTGGCTTTAATAATTTTATAACCTTTATCTTCCAGCACATTTGCTAGTTCACTGAAAGCATCTTCTAATATCAGAATTGTCCCTACCCATGTAATACTCAATTCTGAATCTCCATAAAAGCGATTTAGTTGATTTATTCTAACTAAATCTAAAAATTAGACAATATGCTTAAAGATAATTTTCATTAAATCTCCTTGGTTAAAAGGTTTAGTCAAATAGCCGGAAGCTCTGGCTATTTTAGCTTTTGCTCTGTCGATAAGACTGACTTTTTCAGTCAGCATAATTATGGGTGTATTTTTAAAATATGCGTGTTTTCGTAATAAAGTGCATAACTCATAGCCATCTAAGTCAGGCATATCGACATTTAATAAAATAATGTCTGGTTTAGTCCGCAGAATTTCCATTAAAGCTTTTAAAGAATCTGTAACTCCAATCACAGAAAATATTTGCTCATCTAAAGCATTCTTAACGACATTTAATAAAGCAGGACTATTATCAATACAAAAGATTGTGTAGACTTTCTTCTCTGGTGATGGTGAAGAATGAGTTTGATAGTTATGATGGCTAGGGCTATTAGCCTGTGATGGATAGCGGTTGATTTTGGGTAATTGTGGTTCCGGTTTGGGTTGTGTCCGAGTTGGGGTGGTAAATGGCGATGGCTGCGCTACAGTTGTTGATGAACGGAACCCTTGATGATTGAACCCAACAGAGCTACTTTCTGTATATGGTGAAGTATCTTGATAAACTCCATCTTTTCCCCGCTTTTGACAGCGTTCGACTAACAAGCGGAGATTAAGATGGCAGAATTTAGGCATATCATCCAAAAAGCTTTCGGGGATGAATTCATAACTACCTTCTTCTAAGTTCAAGAATGAGTCGAGAACTTCTAACGCTAATTGTTCAATGAGTACGGCTGCTTCTGTTGGGCTAATATACTTTTGATTAACTAACCAACAAATTGCCAAATAATCTGGGTTAGGTATGGCTTGACTACCAGCGCCATTTTCAAATATTGCCCTGAGTTGAGCGTCAATACCATAAGGTAAAGTCGAAATTTGCTCACTCAAATGTTGTAAATTCCGGTAAAGCGGTTCAAACATCTTTTCGGAATAGCAGGCATAAATTAGCTTACCTTCATCTATATATATTGACCAAGCACCAGATGTACTAAATACTTGTAAACAACCAGTGACAGATTTATTGGTGATTTTTTTTAATAAAGATAGGGGCTGGATTTTTTGAAAGAATCTATATCTACTAATAGGTAGGGTTTTCATAGGAATATCTTTAGATATAAGTACATATTGGCAAGTCAAATTAGTGAATTACCTAGTCGGTATCCACAAGTAAATATTTTCGAGATTCTATTGAGCTAAATATAGCGGTCACATTTAAGTTAGTACAGAGATTCTTTACCCCTAACTCTAAAGTAGTCAATCTCTGATAAGATGTTGCTAACCTAACTACACTTAACTAGGAAATACCAAACTAAGCGATCGCTCAACAAAAAAGTAGTTGGATTTGTTCACAGTAAACATTATCCAAAAAACAATTTTGCTTTCTTCGCTTGCAATAATCTGGCTAGTTTAACAGTACATCATATTTTGCATTTAGAAGTATTGGCTCCAACCCATCAGTAACAAAATGAACTTCTATATACTGATATTTTCGCTAAAAATGCGAATTTAAGTATATACTGACTCATCTAATTTTTTATAGTTCTAGTATATTTTAAAACTCCATAGTAGAATTTTCTCGGTAATAAGTTGAAAATTGATTCTGAACAAGACTTACAGCAGTTAATGGAAGCATCAGCACTAAAAACAGGCTTTGCTGTTATTAGTCAAAAAATATTTATCCGGAAATATTTTTGTGTTTTGTCAATCCAATCTGATGTAAAAGTCAAAAATGTACTTGATAGAAGCTAGTTATCTAAATTCAGCTAAATGGTAGATGGCAACATCATAGATTTTTCTGTATTCAGATAAAAACTAGTTAGTTTTATGATAAACAACCTCTGAAGATAGGAATATAATTATTATTTAAAGATTTTAATTGTCGGAAATATAGCAATAGATCCGGAGAATTTAAAGAAGTACAGTAATTAATCATCTTGAATAGGAGTAGAAAAAAAGTAAGAATTCAGTGTTTAAAAGTCAAGATTTATTTGCTGTTTATTTGGCAATGCTTGGTGAGTTATTCAAATCTAATGAATTCTGACTTATGGATTCTGAATTCTAACTATTGAATGATTAAGCTAGAATTAACTATGCCACTTGTGTAATTTGGACTTACGCTCATGGTGACTCAATTATCTTCTTCTACAAAAAAAAGACATCATCTACCCGGAAACTGATGGACAGCCGATGGCGGAAAATACGAAACAATATCGCTTGATTGTAACGATTCAAGGCGGATTAGATACTTTATTTCAAAATGAGCCAAATGTATTTGTAGCGGGTGATTTGTTTTGGTACCCTGTTGAGGGTAATAACCTAAATCGAAGAGCGCCTGATGTGATGGTGGTGTTTGGTAGACCAAAAGGCGATCGCGGTTCCTATTTACAATGGCAAGAAGGTAACATTCCGCCACAGGTGGTATTTGAAATTCTTTCCCCTAGCAACACTGCTAAAGAAATGATTGCCAAATATAAATTCTATGATCGCTATGGGGTGGAAGAATACTATATATATGACCCAGAGACAACAGAGTTGAGTGGTTGGTTGCGTTCAGAAAATGAATTAGCCGAAATTCCGCAAATGATCAACTGGATAAGTCCGCGTTTGGGTATTCGCTTTGAGTTATCAGATGGTGAACTTCAAATTTATCGTCCCGATGGACAGAAGTTTCTCACCTATTTAGAATTAGCACAACAGCGCGAACAAGCACAAATAATAGCCGAGCAAGAACGTCAACGAGCTGAACGAGAACGCCAACGCGCCGAACAAGCCGAAACTCAACTAGAAGCACTCCGCGCTTTACTCCACGATAGGGGAATTAACCCTGATGAAGTGTGAACTCTGAAATTTACATATTTAGCTTTTAACTGGAATACTTGAAAGTCTTTACTCCTCACTTCCTATCCTCAATGCAGACTGATATTAATTTAGAAGTTTTAGAAAATAGCGCACGTTTAGACCGTTATCTTGCACAAGAGTTATCGGATGTTTCTCGTTCTCGCATTCAGCAGTTAATTGACCAGGGAAATGTTCAAGTTAACGGTCAAGTCTGCACGTCTAAAAAGGAGAATGTGAAAGTAGGCGATCGCATTACTCTACAAATACCAGAAGCACAACCCCTAGAGCTACAAGCAGAAGATATTCCCCTAGATATCCTTTACGAAGACGAACAGTTACTCATCCTCAACAAACCTGCTGGGTTAGTTGTCCATCCTGCACCGGGACATTATGATGGCACATTGGTAAATGCTTTGTTGGCACATTGTCCTAACCTTCCCGGTATTGGCGGAGTTCAGCGTCCGGGAATTGTGCATCGATTGGATAAGGATACCACTGGTGCGATCGCGATCGCCAAAACTGACATTGCTTATCAACACTTACAAGCACAACTGCAAGCCAAAACCGCGCGGCGAGAATATTTAGGTGTAGTTTACGGTGCGCCAAAAACTGAAAGTGGGACGATAGATTTTCCTATCGGTCGCCATCCCCAAGACCGAAAAAAAAATGGCTGTCGTTCCGGTAGAAGACGGTGGACGCACAGCAGTTACACACTGGCACATATTAGAGCGTTTAGGTAATTACACATTAATTAATTTCCAGTTAGAAACAGGTCGTACTCATCAAATTCGGGTTCATAGCGCCAAAATCGGTCATCCCATTGTGGGTGATCCTGTTTATAGTTCTGGTCGTTCGGTAGGCGTAAATCTTCCTGGTCAAGCATTACACGCTTGGCGACTCAAGTTGCAGCACCCAATTTCAGAAGATTTGATTGAAGTAACAGCACCCATACCCCAAACGTTTACAACTTTGTTAGAAGTCCTGCGTCGCAGAATCGCAGTCTCTTCTTAAAAAAAAGAGAATATAAATAATTTTCAGATTCTGCTTTACTTTGGTTTACAAAAGCTTACACAGAGATTCTGGGCAAAAATGTGATTTACAAGCTGTAGTAATAGATGAAATGCTTATAAACAGAAAGTTATAAGCAAATTAAGAATATATTTCAGACTTTACATCTCCTTGATTTTTATCTGGTGCAGAAAAATGAGAAATTGTGATTTAAATCACAATTTCTCTCTAACAAAGTGTTCACAGCTTACTAACACCTGTTAGAAGCCAAAGATGCAAAGTTAACAATCAAGAACCCTGAATTTTCAACTTTTGGTTCTGATTGAACAGTAGCTTGATTCCTGCTGTGCTAATCATTTCCTCAAGCCACACTGTCAGAAATTCTTGATATATAAGTTGTATTTGTTACTAAGCGCAAAAAAGTCTAGAGAATATATTAAGTAAGTTGTCTAAAAATGTTGGAATGTAAAGCAAAAATTTTCTGATAATGGGTCAAAGCTTTGTAGAGCGACAGTTTAGCGAAAAAGCTGTATGGGGAAACACTATTTTATAAAACTTAAGAATAAACTAACTCAACCAATATATAAAATACGAACAAGGTTTTAAAAGCAATTAAAAAACAAGCAAAGTTAGCTGTTTTAAAGAATAGTTAATTGCGGCAAAAAGTTATTATTTCAAATAGTTAATTTGAAATGGTAACTTTGGGTTGCAATAAATTTTGCTCTATAGATTAATTGCTATGAACCACATAAATATCTGCAATGAATGGTCGGAGGAATAGAAAATGCTCGACGCTTTTTCCAAAGTAGTTGAACAAGCCGATAAAAAAGGTTCATATTTAAGTGGCGACGAAATCAACGCATTATCAGCGATGGTTGCTGATAGCAATAAGCGGTTAGATATCGTTAACAGACTCACTAGTAATGCTTCTTCAATTGTGGCTAATGCTTATCGGTCTTTAGTGGCTGAACGTCCACAAATTTTTTAATGCTGGTGGTGCTTGTTTCCACAATCGCAACCAAGCTGCATGTATTCGTGACTTAGGATTTATTCTGCGTTACGTTACTTATTCTGTATTAGCTGGTGATGCTAGTGCGATGGATGATCGCTGCTTAAATGGTCTGCGTGAAACCTATCAAGCACTAGGTACTCCTGGCGATGCTGTAGCTTCTGGAATTCAAAAAATGAAAGATGCTGCTATTGCAATTGCCAATGACTCCAAGGGGATTACAAAAGGTGATTGTAGCCAATTAATTGCTGAATTAGGCAGCTATTTTGATCGCGCTGCTGGTGCTGTCGTTTAATAAACTGTTTGTCCCAACTTTTCGCAAACTGGTTGTTAGGAATTAGTCAAAAATCGAGGAGATTAGGAGAATTATGAAAACACCTTTAACGGAAGCGATCGCTGCTGCTGATTTACGCGGTTCTTATCTCAGCAATACCGAAATGCAAGCAGTATTTGGTCGTTTCAACCGCGCTCGTGCAGGTTTAGAAGCTGCGAAAGCATTTAGCAATAATGGCAAAAAATGGGCAGAAGCAGCAGCCAATCATGTTTATCAAAAATTCCCCTATACCACTCAAATGAGTGGCCCTCAATATGCGTCTACTCCCGAAGGTAAATCCAAGTGTGTACGCGATATTGATCACTATCTCCGCACCATCAGCTATTGCTGTGTTGTTGGCGGTACTGGCCCCTTAGATGAATATGTAGTTGCTGGTTTAAGTGAACTCAATAGTGCTTTGGGTTTATCTCCTAGTTGGTATGTAGCTGCACTCGAATTTGTACGTGACAATCATGGTTTAAATGGTGATGTTGCTGGTGAAGCTAACACCTATCTCAACTATGCAATTAATGCTTTAAGCTAATACAAACTTGTGGGTCTTTGTCAATAGAAAATTGCTCAATTAGTAGGGAAAACTTCTACTTTGATTGTTGCGTTTTTCTGCTGCCAAAGACCCAAATTTATTGCTAACCAAAATTTCCAAAGGAGCGATATTCCAAATGAGTGCTTCTGTTGCAGACCGACTAGCCATTAGAGATGAAATTGCCATTAAAGTAGAGCTACGCCAAAATTGGAGCGAAGACGAATTACAAAAAGTATTTCGCGCTGCTTATCAGCAAATTTTTGGTCGTCAAGGAATCTACGCCAGTCAAAAATTTACTAGTGCCGAAGCTTTATTGCGAAATGGCAAAATTAGCGTGCGGCAATTTGTAGAAACTTTGGCAAAATCTGAATTTTACAAAGAATGCTTTTTTTATAACAACTCCCAAGTGCGTTTTATCGAATTAAACTATAAGCACTTATTGGGACGTGCGCCTTACGATCAATCAGAGATTGCTTTCCATGTAGATTTATATGCTGCGCGTGGCTATGATGCAGATATTGAATCTTACATTTACAGCCCAGAATATGACAATGCTTTTGGGAATTCTGTTGTGCCTTATCATCGGGGATTTCAATCAATTCCGGGCATGAAAACCGTCGGCTTTAACCGTATATGTGAGCTTTATCGCGGTTCTGGTAATAGTGATAATGCTCAAATGGGACGGAGAAATTCTCGCTTGCGGACGAAAGTTTCATTGAATTTATCTAATGGAATTTTACCTCCAACTTCCGCAGGTACAGGTTTTGCTTCAGCTGCACCAACTTTAATTAGTGCGGCTAAACGCGGAGATAGTCGGATGTTCATCATTGAAGCGATCGCCGGTACAATTGGTTCTAAAGCTTCAGTACGCCGTAGCCGCCAAGTTTACACTGTACCTTACGAACGTCTCTCCGCTACCTACCAAGAAATTCACAAGCGTGGCGGTAAAATAATCAACATTTCGCAAGTGTAAATTGAGAGCGAAAATCAGGAATTCTCTTTTTGATAGGGTGTGAGGGTGTAGGGGTATAAGGGTGTCAAAAAATCCCTACACCCCTACACCCTTAATCCCTTACACCCTTTTCACTATGACTATTACTAACTCTGCTGAACCCATTCTTTCACCAGAAAGTGCGATCGCGGCATTATCTAGTGAGGATAATCAAATTCGTTATTACGCTGCTTGGTGGTTAGGTAAACATCAAGTCCAAGCTGGCTGTATGGTATTGTGTGAGGCTTTGTTTGATGAAGGTTATCGCATTCCTGGTGGGGGTTATCCGCTACGCCGTCAAGCCGCCCGCGCATTAGGACAATTGAAAAATCCCCAACTGTACCAGCGTTAGTAAAAGCGTTAGAGTGCGATGAGGATTTGCGTTTGAGGGAAACTGCGATCGCGGCTTTAGCTGCTATTGGTGACAAAAGGGCTGTGACTCCTTTGTTACATCTCCTAGAAACCAGTCAAGAACAACCTTATGAAGCCTTAATTGAAGCATTAGCGACACTCCAAGTTTGGTCAGCACGTCCGCAAATCGAAGATTTTTTGCAACATCCTTCGGAACGAGTTCAATGTGCTGCGGCACGATATATGTATCTGTTAACGCAACAACCAGAATACATTGAACGTATCGTCAAAAACCTTAACCACGACAATATGTATTTACGTTGGGCGGCTGTTTTTGACTTAGGTGCAGTTGGTCATCAACAAGCTATTCAGGCTATCTTAAAAGCCCAGGTTCCTAATAGTTTGAAGTTATTAAACTTAAAGCGTATTTTAGAAGCTTTGTTGGAAAGTCATAATTATGCCGAAGAGACAGTTTTATTAATTTTTCAATCGGTAGATGATTTACTAATTCAACTTTAAAAATCAGAATAAATTTTTGAGATTAGTAATAGCAAGTAAAAAGTAAAAAGGGAAATCCATTCAAGAAACTTAAATTTTCTTGTGAGGTGGGTGTTCTCACACGCTCTCAATATGTTGTGGTCAGAATAACTGCCCCACAAGATAAATCATCAATTTTTTGCAAATTCCAAGGCAAAAAATTATTTTTTCCTGCTTTTTACTTTTTTACTATGCAATTTTACTATGCCATTTTTTATCAATGAGCAAAACCATGAATGAGCAATTAATTTCTCAAATAAATCAGGCTGCAACACCAGAAGAAGCCATTACAGCAATTACCGCTATAGCTGTGAGTGATACTCCAGAAATAAACTCTATCAATGCTGTAATTACAGCTTTAAGTCATCATCACCCAATGGTGAAAAATGCAGCATTAGAGGCGTTAGTTAAGTTGGGAAATGTAGCAGTAAAACCCTTAATTGCTGCTTATGAAACTTCTCGTGATCAGGGATTACAAGCGTATATTATTCAAGCTTTAGCTCAAATTGGTTCAACGGAAGCTATGGATTTATTAGCGGAAGTTTTGGGTACAACTGTCGCAAATCATTGCCAAGGTAATGTGCGGCGAATTGCAGCACGCGGGTTAGGAAAAATTGCTAGCAATTCTCAAGATGCAGAAGTGATTGGTTGTGCACAAGAAAAGTTGATTTGGGCTTTGGTTTCTCCTGAAGATTGGGGACTGCGTTATGCGGCGGCTGTGTCTTTACAAGAAATAGCCACACCAACAGCAAAGGCGGCTTTACAAACTGCGATCGCACAAGAAGCCGATACTGTGGTGCGATCGCGCATAACTTTAGCCTTGGAGTCAGGGAAAACGAACAAATTACCCATGACCTATGACCGATGAGAACCGTCTCTTGACCCTAAACCCAGCACTCACGAAAATGTTGCGAAATATTTATTTTATGTTTCTTCACAATAACCTTCCGGATGCAAAAACTGGTGTAAAACAGCAATATCTTGCTCAGTAAGGGTTCCAAGAAGCTTAAGAAAATATTAAACACGCAATATTTCCGGAAAAAATTATCAAATGTAAAGTTGTGTAACAAAAAAAAAGTGTACCTTCTCAGTTACAGCCCTTGTATGTAAAGGATTTGAGGTGGTTCTTATGACTGCAACTTATTTATTCACAATTTGTAACAAATAAAGGATCTATAGCGTTGTATAAACATAAGCTGGAGGGGTAAATAACAGACAGAACATAAACAAGGCAATCAATTCGTAAAGTTTGCTGGTTTCTCATAAAACAAACCCTAGTTCTCATAATTTTCCTCATGAAGCAACAGGCGGACTTGAGAGCAGCAAAACGAGAAATGGTTACTTGGTCTGTTAGGTTCCATCCCAAATTGATAAAACATTACCAGTTTTAATCGAGACATCTCTCAACTAAGGAATTAGGAGATTAGAGTCCATGACATTAGATGTATTCACCAAGGTAACTTCTCAAGCCGATTCTAGAGGCGAGTTCTTGAGCAACGAGCAATTAGATGCTCTGTCTGCTGTTGTTAAAGATGGTAGCAAGCGCCTAGATGTTGTTAACCGCATCACAAGCAACGCTTCTGCGATCGTTACCAACGCTGCTCGTTCTTTGTTTGAAGAACAACCCCAATTGATTGCTCCTGGTGGTAATGCTTACACCAACCGTCGTATGGCAGCTTGCTTGCGCGACATGGAAATCATTTTGCGCTATGTAACCTACGCTATTTTGGCTGGTGATGCCAGTGTCCTGGATGATCGCTGCTTGAACGGCTTGCGTGAAACCTACAGCGCCCTAGGTACTCCTGGTTCTTCCGTAGCTGTTGGCGTTCAAAAAATGAAAGATGCAGCTATCAGCATTGCTAACGATCCCAACGGTATCACCAAAGGTGATTGCAGTGCATTGATCTCCGAAGTAGCTGGCTACTTTGATCGTGCTGCTGCTGCTGTTGCTTAATAGCAGTCTAGAGTCTCAATACGAAAGTATTTAGGCAACCAGGTAAAAAGACTAAAAAATACCAAGGAGATTTGAAAAGATGGTTAAAACACCAATTACCGAAGCTATCGCAGCTGCTGATACCCAAGGACGTTTCCTGAGCAACACCGAATTACAAGCTGTTAACGGTCGTTATGTACGTGCTGCTGCTAGTATGGAAGCTGCTCGTGGTTTGACCTCCAACGCTCAACGCTTGATCGATGGTGCAACCCAAGCTGTTTACCAAAAATTCCCATACACCACCAACACTCCTGGCCCTAACTTTGCTGCTGACAGCCGTGGCAAATCCAAGTGCGCTCGTGACGTTGGTCACTACCTCCGCATCATCACCTACAGCTTAGTAGCTGGTGGTACTGGCCCCTTGGATGAATACCTGATTGCTGGTTTGGCTGAAATCAACAGCTCCTTTGATTTATCTCCTAGCTGGTACGTAGAAGCTCTGAAATACATCAAAGCTAATCATGGTTTGTCTGGTCAAGCTGCTAACGAAGCTAACACCTACATCGACTACGCTATCAACGCTCTCAGCTAGATAGTTTTCTGCCCGGAGAGGGATGCAAGTGCTGGATGGTAATCACCTAGCAGTTGGATCAAGCTCCGGGCATAGTTTTATGTAGGGATAGGAAGAAGAATGCAGAATCCAGAATTCAGCATTGGTTAAATCTATTTATTCTGACTTCTGACTCCTGAATTCTTATTCAAAAAGCTTTTTAGAGCAAGCAGTAGGCGTAAACCGCCGAACATCAATAAGGGGATAAAAGATGGCAATTACAGCAGCAGCATCTAGGCTAGGGACAGAGCCATACAGCGAAGCACGTCGAGTTGAACTGCGCCCCAACGCCAGCAAAGCAGAAGTCGAAGCCGTGATTCATGCCGTGTATCGGCAAGTCTTGGGTAATGATTACATCATGGCATCAGAACGTCTGGTAAGCGCAGAATCACTCTTGCGGGATGGAAACCTGACAGTGCGGGAGTTCGTGCGTAGCGTTGCCAAATCAGAACTCTACAAAACCAAGTTTTTCTATAACAGCTTCCAAACTCGTTTGATCGAACTCAACTACAAGCATTTGTTGGGTCGCGCTCCTTACGATGAGTCAGAAGTTGTTCATCACCTCGACTTGTACCAAAACAAAGGCTACGACGCAGAAATTGACTCTTACATTGATTCTGTAGAGTATCAAAACAACTTCGGCGATAACATCGTGCCTTACTATCGTGGTTTTGAAACTCAGCCTGGGCAGAAGACAGTAGGTTTTAACCGGATTTTCCGGTTATACAGAGGCTATGCCAATAGCGATCGCGCCCAAGTAGAAGGTAAAAAGCCACGGTTAGCGCGGGAATTAGCGAGCAATCTATCATCTTCAATTATTGGTCCCTCCGGCAGCAATAGCAACTGGAGTTTCCGTGCAACAGCAGACTTAGCTCCGAAGCGGAATTTAGGCAATGCTGTTGGACAAGCTGATCGTGTTTACCGCATTGAAGTTACAGGACTTCGCAATCCCGGCTATCCGAGCGTGAGAAGAAGCAGCACCGCTTTTATCGTACCTTACGAACGGCTTTCTGAGAAAATCCAGCAAATTCATAAGCAAGGCGGCAAAATAGCCAGCGTTACACCAGCTTAAATTGCTGCTAGAGGGATTGTAAACCAAACAGGAGATATAGAAGTAATGTTCGGTCAAACCACATTGGGTGCTAGTAGCGTTTCTTCATCTGCTAGTCGTGTGTTTCGCTATGAAGTTGTAGGCTTGCGGCAAAACTCCGAAACTGACAAGAATAAATACAACATTCGCAATAGCGGTAGCGTATTTATTACCGTGCCATACAGCCGGATGAATGAAGAATACCAAAGAATTACCCGTTTGGGCGGCAAAATCGTCAAGATTGAGCCATTAACTGCTGACGAGGAATAATCCCCTGGCAATGATAGAACCCAGTGGGGAGCAATTTTCCCCAAAGAACGGGCCACAGCTCACACCAGACCTAGCGATCGCTAACCTGCAATCATCAGATTTGAGTCTCCGCTATTATGCAGCTTGGTGGCTGGGCAAGTTCCGGGTTAACAGAGCAGATGCTGTAGATGGGTTGATTGCCGCATTAAAAGATGAAGCCGATAGAACAGAACTTGGTGGTTATCCTCTGCGCCGGAATGCAGCTAGAGCATTAGGTAAGTTAGGTGATGCCAGAGCAGTACCAAGCTTAATTGAATGCCTAGAATGTTCTGATTTCTATGTGCGCGAAGCTGCTGCTCAGTCTTTAGAAATGTTGCGCGATCACACTGCCACACCAGCACTGATCAAAATGTTAGATGGGGGTGTAGCCGAGGCCGTGCAAGTACAGGGACTCCCTCATCTAACCCAGCCCTACGAAGCAGTCATAGAAGCCTTGGGCGCGATTCACGCCACTGAGGCAATTCCACTCATAGAGCCTTTCCTAGAGCATCCATTACCACGAGTACAATGTGCCGCCGCCAGAGCCATGTACCAACTCACACACAACCCCATCTACGGAGACAGGTTAGTGAAAATGTTGGCAACAGGCGATCTGAAATTGCGCCGCGTTGTCTTAGGGGATTTGGGTGCAATTGGGTATTTGGCAGCAGCAGAAGCGATCGCTCAAGCTCAGGTCGAAAATAGCTTCAAACTTATTGCCCTCAAAGGATTGCTAGAGCATCAATTAACAGACGAGTTAGAAGAACTTGCTGTATCTGATGACGCAATTCGGGTAATGAACTTGATGGATTCACTTTTATAGTCACTTGTCATTTGTCCAAAGCTGATGACAAGTGACTATTGACCAATGACCATTGACCAATGACTGAAGAACTAATTCGTGCCGTCGCCTTAGCAGATACACCAGCAAAAATGGTGACAGCAGTGCAGAACTTGGCAGCCACAAAAGATATAGCTGCAATTCCTACCCTGATTGCCGTGTTTGGATATAACAATCCAGCCGCAGCAGCAGTAGCCGCCACCGCCCTCACAGAAATGGGAGAAGCGGTAGTACCGCAGCTAATATCTGAAATTGATGACTATAACTATGGCGCGCGGGCTTATTCGATTCGCACTTTAGCGGCGATCGCAGACCCTCGTGCTTTAGATTTATTAGTTAGTGCAGCTGCTACAGACTTTGCCCCCAGTGTCCGCCGTGCTGCTGCCAAAGGTTTAGGAAACTTGCACTGGCATAAGCTAGATTTTCCTCAAAGCCATACAGCGCCCAAAAGAGCCTTAGAAACACTTATATTTATTTCTCAAGACTCTGAATGGTCTATTCGGTATGCTGCTGTTGTGGGTTTACAAGCCTTGGCAAAAAATAGCGATTTGCAACAGCCTATTTTCGCCAGACTCAACGAAATGCTCACAGCCGATACCGAAAAAGCCGTCCGCGCTCGTGTGCAACTAGCTTATCGTTAATAAGCTTGTTTGTATACCATAAAACAAGGTAAAAGTAAATATGTCAATACCACTACTTGAATATTCACCAAGTTCCCAAAACCAACGGGTAGAAGGCTACGAAGTACCTAACGAAGATACTCCAACTATTTATCGCTTATCTGCTGCTATTGACGATACAGATATTGATGCCATTATCTGGGCAGCTTATCGGCAGATTTTTAGCGAGCATTTAATTATCAAAAGTAATCGCCAAAACTTCTTAGAGTCACAACTGCGGAATCGGGCAATTAATGTCCGAGACTTTATCCGAGGCTTGGGCAAATCTGAAGTTTTCCGGACACAGGTAGCCGACATCAACTCCAACTACCGTTTAGTTGACATTATTTTGAAACGCTTCTTAGGACGGGCTGCCTATAATAAAGATGAAGAAATTGCCTGGTCAATTGTCATTGCCACCAAAGGTTTACATGGGTTTATCGACGCATTGCTAGACAGCGACGAATATCAGCAGAACTTTGGTGATGATATCGTACCTTACCAACGCCGTCGCTTCAAAGATAGACCCTTTAACTTAGTTAATCCACGCTACAACAATTACTGGCGCGATCGTCAAACCCTCAACTTCCTGGGTGGCCGTTCCTTCTACAGCGCCCGCACCACAGGTTATGCCAGCAAAGAAGAAATTCGGCGTGTAATTCCCAGCAACTTCTTAGCAATGGCTGGCAAATTAATTACCGAGGAACGTAATTATCAACGCATAACCGCGTCCGTTGTCTCTCAAATCAAAGACATGAATATCCCCGACAACAGCCGTGAAGGTGGTACACCCCAACCAACAGTTAAACCCACAGCCGTTGCCCTACCTTACCGTTATCTTCCTGGCACTAAGACAACTTGAGTAGTCAGTAGTCAAAAGTCAGTATTAACAAATGACAAAGGACAAATGACAAAGGACAAATCCTAAAACTATGGCAATACCTTTACTAGAATACAAACCCAGTTCTCAAAATCAGCGCGTCCCTGGTTACGAAATCCCTAACGAAAATACCCCCAGACCCTATCGCATCGAAAACTGTGCTAGTGATGGCGATGTTCAAGAATTAATTTGGGCAGCTTATCGCCAACTATTTAGCGAACATGAAATTTTAAAATTTCATCGCCAAGGCAATTTAGAATCTCAGGTAAAAAATCGCGCCATTACTGTACGTGACTTTATTCGCGGTTTAGCCAAATCTGAAGCCTTTCGGAGTTTAGTCATTGAGACAAATTCTAACTACCGTTTAGTAGAAATTGCCCTGAAACGCTTTTTAGGTCGTGCGCCTTATAATAAAGACGAAGAGATTGCTTGGTCAATCAAAATAGCAACAGCTGGTTGGGATGGTTTTGTTGACGCTTTAATTGACTCCGAAGAATATCTCACCAACTTTGGCGAAAACATCGTTCCTTACCAACGCCGCCGCTATAAAGATAGACCCTTCAACCTAGTTACCCCCCGCTACGGTAACTACTGGCGCGACAAGCTAGAAGATGCTCGCTACAAAGAAGGAGACATCAAAAACTTCTTGGCTTTGGCTAACTCCCTCAGCATCAGACAAGTTACTTACACGCCAGTTAACCTCACCAACATCAAAATTCCCGACACCACCAGAGAAACCGTACCCCAAGGTATCCCGGTGTCGATTAGTTCCAGTGCTAATTTCCCCGTGCGCTAAGGGTTGTTTTTCAGTGGTTTGATAAAAGTATAAGAAGGATATCAGCTCTGCAAAGGCTAACTCATAACCTTCTAAATGTTTTTCCGTCGAGTTACCAAATCATCAAGAGCAAGTAACTCATACCAATTGGAACAATCATGGGTTTCAAATCCAAAATGGTCAAGACGGACTAATTATAAAATGCCAACTTTATTCTTAAGGCGGTCTTTAGTATGGCATTACCTTTACTTGAATACAAACCCACAACTCAAAATCAAAGAGTTAGTAGTTTTGGTGCGGCAGATACCAACGAAGATACACCTTATATCTACCGTACAGAAATAGCCAACTCTCCTAGCGAGATTGAAAGACTAATTTGGGCAGCTTATCGCCAAGTCTTTAACGAGCAGGAAATTCTGAAATTTAACCGCCAAATTGCCTTAGAAACCCAACTTAAAAATCGGTCAATCACGGTTAAAGATTTTATCCGGGGTTTGGCCAAATCAGAACGATTTTATCAGCTAGTAGTCACACCCAATAATAACTATCGGCTGGTAGAAATGTGCTTAAAACGGTTGTTAGGTCGCTCTCCTTACAATCGTGAAGAAGAAATAGCTTGGTCTATTCAAATTGCTACTCGCGGTTGGCATGGATTTGTGGATGCTTTGATTGACAGTGAAGAATATACCGAAACCTTTGGTGACTACACTGTACCTTATCAGCGCAAACGTATGACCGTAGACCGACCATTCAGCTTTACTCCCCGCTATGGTGCTGACTATCGAGAACGTGCAGGTATTGTGAAAGGTGGCGGTTATCGCTCCTTGTCATATCTACCTAGTCAAAATGTTGATGGTGCTGCACTGTTAGGTGTATTGCTTGTTATGTCCGCAGGAATAACTTTCTTGTTGGTACTAAATTGGTTAGGAATTCATACTGGGTTCTAACCTAATGCGGGACAATAGATAAAGCATGAGTGAGGATTTGAGTCATCAAACCTCCTCATTAATCAGCAGCTAAATCTCTGTGTAATCTTTTAATAAGAGGAAAAAGCAGCATGGCACTGCCATTACTTGAATACAAACCCAGCAGTCAAAACCACCGTGTTAAAAGCTTTGGTGTTGCTGACCAAAACGAAAATACACCATATATCTATCGCATAGAAGATGTCAGTTCTTATACTGATATCCAAAACATTATTTGGGCAGCTTACCGCCAAGTTTTCAGCGAACATGAAATTCTCAAGTTCAACCGCCAAGTAACTTTAGAATCTCAGCTGAAAACTGGTGCAGTTTCTGTACGTGATTTTATCCGGGGTTTAGCTAAATCTGAAGCCTTCTATCGTTTGGTTGTTTCTGTCAACAATAACTACCGTTTAGTTGACATCGCCCTCAAACGCTTATTAGGTCGTTGTGCTTACAACAAAGAAGAAGAAATAGCTTGGTCAATTGTAATTGCTACCAAAGGTTTTGGTGGCTTTGTTGATGCTATTTTAGACAGCGAAGAATACAACCAAGCCTTTGGTGAGAACACCGTACCCTACCAACGCAAACGCTTGGTAGACCGTCCTCACAACTTGGTAACACCCCGCTACGGCGAAGACTTCCAAGAAAAAGCAGGTACAGTTCAAACCGACTGGCGCTTTACCCTGGACAAATTCTACACCCGCAAGTTCCAAGAAAAACGTCTGGCGGAAGGCGATCCACGCAAATTTGCAGATTTGGCAGCAGCAATCAATCCTAGCGGTAACTACGCTCAAAAAATGTCATCCTTTGACATTGATTATATGAGTGCAGTACCTTACCGTGGCGGCAACAGACGCTAAGATTAACAATTTAGTTGTCTAAATTTTATACTGGGTCTAGTTTTTGCGTTGATGTAATAACCAACAGCTGATGTGTAGTTGGATGTTGCATTGAGTGGAAGCTAGACCCAGTAGCTTTTAATGGTATCTATTTGAAGAAAACTGTCATAATAACTGTACGCAATCTATCCTCACGTTACGACTTCTCTGATATGGAAACGAAGAGGTGTTATGAATTTAAAGTTAGTTGAATCTTTAGCACAAATTATTCAATCGTTGACACATGAAGAACAAGCTTTTTTAGAAGAAAGGTTAAAGCAGCAAAGACTGTTTCATACAGAACAGCAAAAACGAGAACAGATTAAGAGAGAAATTTTTCAAAGGAGAGGTTTTGCTAGCTTTTGTTTATAGCTACGGAGTTACAGAAAAGTCAAAAAAAAATGCAATAATAACTGTACCGTAATGTCTAGCACCACATCCCCAAAGTTTGCAATTGAGGGGTTAGGTCTGTTTTTTATAGTTTACTCAGCAAGGAACTAGTATAGTTTCGATTGTTCTGGTGTGTTCGGGAAAGTGTCAAATTGCTAACATTAAACACAGGTGGAAATTGATTTACTTTCTTCTACCTCTAGGCTAATCTATGAAAGTTTACTGTACAAATCCTAACTGCCGCACCCCAGAAAACGATCTTCCTGATGAATTTCGTTACGCCAAAGGTAAACAAAAATTTTGTAGTAATTGTGGAATGCGACTTGTTTTAAAGACGCGTTACTTAGCTTTAGAACAAATCGGTAGTGGAGGATTTGGTCGAACGTTTCGTGCCTGGGATTCTCATTTAGAACATGAATGTTTAATTAAGCAATTACGACTTACAAATATTTCTAATGCACCTTGGACACCTGAACAGTTGCAATATATCCAAAATTCTTTTAAAAGGGAAGCACAAATTTTACGTAAGCTAAATCATTCACAAATACCTAGATTATTAGACTTCTTTGAAATTTCTGCTCCCAATTTAGAAGAATCTGAGCAAGCATTAGAATCACCACAAACAGTATTTTATTTAGTACAAGATTATATTCGCGGTAGTAATCTTAGAAAAATAAAAAACACACAATGGTCAGAAGATGAAGTTGTTAATTTTTTGCGGCAAATTTTGCCAGTTTTAGATTACATTCATAGTCAACAAACTATGATGTTAATTCATAGGGATATTAAACCAGAAAATATTATTCTGGAAGAAAGAGGCGTACCTTATCTTATAGATTTTGGGGCTGTAAAACAAGCGATCGCAGGTGTACCCGCAGAACAATCTATTGCTATATCAACTCCTGGATACGCCTCACCAGAACAACGAGCAGGTTTAGCTGTCTCTCCATCTTCAGATTTATATTCTCTCGCTGCAACTTGTGTTTGTTTACTCACATTCAAAACTCCAGAAAACCTGCGAATTGGCGATATATGGAGTTGGCGAAGATATGTTAATGTTAGTGACCGACTAGCGACAATTTTAGATACTATGCTGGCGGCTGAAATCGGTTATCGTTTCCAGTCAGCGCGTCAAGTAATGGCAGTATTAGATAATGCCACAATATCTGCACCAACACCGCTACCAGAATCTAGTTTTAATACTCAACCTCCGCCTTTATTGATATCAGAGCAGCCTGTACAAATACCTTCTCAAAATTCATCACCAAGCAAACCTCAAAATTTATCGCTACCAGAACAGCCTGCACAACCAGTATCCCAAAATTCATCATTGAAACCTGTAACATTATGGACAAAATTAATGATGGGAGGTTTAGGAAGTGTAATTTTAGGATTGGCTGTTTGGGCGTATTTTGTCTTGAAGCCTACATCGCTTTGTATTGACGATCCTCTATTTAGTTGTGGAGAAAAATCTCTTTTACAACCTGAATCTACTCAACCTATTTTGGGACAAAGAAATTTTAATAAAGGAACGGCAGCTTTTAAAAAAGGAGAATATGATTTAGCGATTGAGAACTTTTCTAATTATCTTAAAAATTATCCAAATAGTCCAGAAATCAGGATTTATTTAAATAATGCGATCGCAGCTAAAAATGGTAAGTTTATTAAAGTCGCAATATGTGTGCCAATTCTCCCAAATAATGGTGTAGGCATAGAAAATTATTTGCGCGGAGTTGCTGTTGTTCAAGACGAAATTAATACACAACCTCAAAACAAAATTAACGGAAAATTATTATTCATTCAAATTTGTAATGATGAACAAAGTCCAGATACTGCTCGATTAGTTGCGGAGAAAATTGTCAAGGATGAAAGCATATTGGGTGTTATCGGTCATTACTATAGCTTAATGACTTGGGAAGCAGGCAAAATTTACGCCGCTCCAAAACTAGGAGATAACAAATTAGTGAGTATTTCTCCTACTAGCACTGCAATTAGAGGCATCAAATTTAACAAAAGAGAAATTTTAGATATTAATAACTATGTCTTTCGAGTATCTCCCATTGACTCACATTTTGCTAAAGCTTTAGCTAATTATAGCTTGAAACAAAAACGTAAGAAAATTGCTATCTTTTTTAATCATTTAGATCCTTATAGTTTTTCTTTTGGCCAAGAATTTAAAAAGGCAATTTCTCCACAGGTAAGCATTGTAACAGAATGTGATTTTGCTGAATATCAAATTAATAATCCTATTGTTATGACACAATGTTTACAAGAAGCCAATAGTAAACAAGCTGATACAATTTTTTTTACCAATTAGTAATGATATTTTAAGCCGGGAGATTGATAGGATATTGGCAAATGGAAAAGATGTAATTATTTTATCTGGAACTACTGCTTACTTGGAAAATATATCAAAAAGAAAAGACATATTGAGTAATTTAATTATTGCTGTTCATTGGCATAGAAATGATGATAATAAATTGTCCATTTTTGAACAGAAATCTCTGCGACTTTGGGAAACTCAAGACAATACAGACATTAACTTTGCAACTGCAATGACTTATGATGCAACTAAAGCACTTGTAGAAGGGTTAAAGAGAAGTGGGAATAATTTAACTCGTAAACGTCTATATGAAGAACTCAGCAAGCCTGATTTCGTAGTGGAAGGTGCTAAAACCAAAGTAAGGTTTGATAAGAATCACGATCGCCTAGTTAACGCACAAAACATTAAAGATTTAGTTTTTTTAGTTTCACCTAAAGATGGTGAATTTCAAGTAATTAAATAAATTTTCATTTAAACCTGTTATTTGTTGTGTAAGCGATCACACTCAACTATTTGAGTAGGATCAGTTATTTATTAGCTTGGAATGTATTATTTACATCTGTCAAAAGCTGCAAAAATCATTTCTGTCTCCGGTAGGGTTAAACCACAATGCTTGATTTATAGCATTTTGAGAGTGAGCGACAGTTAACTGTCCTGAGTAATTTTGATTACTTAGTTTAATTCAAGTGATCGGAGATATTTTATGACTTACGCAACCGACGAAAGCACTAGACAAGCTGTAAAACAATTTCGCCAGTTTGATGTTGATACTCAATTGGCTTTATTGTGGTTCGGCTATCTTGATATCAAAGATGAAATACTTCCTTCGGGAAACGATAACGCTGAAATAGATACAGCTAACGCGGTGTATGATCAAATCCTAGCTTTACCCAAAGAACAGCAATTACAAGCGCAGCGTGATATTGCTGGCTGTGCGAACAGTGATATTAGCCGTGCTTACACTGCCTTACATTCTAGTGGAAAGTTGGAATTGTGGTTACGTTTAGCACAAGGTATGGAAAGTAATCAGATTATTACTGTACCTTCTGACTATGAATTACCTGAAGAAACAAATGACTTTGTAGAAAATATTGAAAAATTAGATTTGGAGAAGCGCATTGATTTTATGCGTAGTGTTGTACTAGAAATGGGTGCAAAGCAATAAGCTTTTACCTAGACAACACACTGATAAGCGATCGCACTTTCTATTTCTGTGACTCCATTTATAGAAAATGCGATCGCAAAATCTATTTTTGTCAACTCAGCGCACACTACTTGATTAAGTTTGATCAGCATTAACACTCTCAAAAACTATGCGCTGGTTTAACGGCTGAATTGGACGTGCGTTATGGGGAAATAGCTGGGAAAATTTAGCTATCTGTTCACTGGATACCTCAACGGGAGTTTCCATGATGTACCATGTCACATTTTCGGAACAGGGTGGGGTGGTGAGGGAACCAGAATAAGTGAGAAATCTGCGTTCTGTTGGTAAAAATTCAGCAGCGTTGATGATGGTATCTTTTAGCTGATTTTCTTTTCCCTGGGTTTGGGGTATACCATCCCAAATTGTTTGCAGATTGGGGTTAAACTCTCCTGCTTTTAAGAATACGCCAACTACTGCTAAGTTACCTGCTTGACTGCGGTGAACGAAATGCAGTTCCATATCGTATTCTTCGCCGTTGAGGTGGTGTTCGCTGGGGTGGTGGAAATGGAACTGAAGCAGCTGATAAACTTGGCGATCGCTTTCTATATAACTTCCTGGTTGATAGTTAATTTGAATCGTTTTACCATTATTAACTAAACTTAAGGGCGCTGGCTGATATTTAACTATTAATAAATCTTGATTATTTTTATCAAGACTTTTGACGCTATCAAATTGTAAATTAATTGGTGTTTGTCTTGTACCTGTATAACAAAGTTGAAAATCTGGTGAAAGCTTACCCCAATATTCTGGCCCTTGTTTGCCGATATATCCCCAATTTGTTGCGGCTGCTGCTGAGGAAGTTACACAGCTAGAAACAGAAGTTCCTACAGCAGTCATCCCAAGTAATTGTAGTAGTCGCCGTCTGTTGAAAATCTTACTCATACCAATTTTTGGATCTGGGGTTTAGAGGTTGTTTAAAAGTATTTTTATTAATATCAAAGCCTGAAAAATCTAATCCCCTACCCCCTTCTCTTGTAGGGAAGGGTATTTGAAAGCCTCTCTCCGTTTCGAGGGGAGAGGTTTTGAGAGGGGTTTTTCAGATTTGTCTAACACTGATTTCAAGTTAGCCAATTGCTAGGGTAACCAGAAATTAGGCAAGATAGACTTACTTAAATTACGTACATTTTCGTTGAGCGATCGCCCAATTTTGATATGTACTTCATCTTCATGTACAGGTAAAATCTCAGCAGGTTGACCATTTCCTAAATAGGACATAACAAAATTCGCTGCTTCTAAACCTGTCACATAAGCTTTTTCTTGCGACCATGAACCGTGACGGTTAATAATCCAATCACCACTCATAAATACATTGGCAAAACTTGTCCTAGCTGGCAACATATAACGATAACTACCTGGTGCAAAGTGCGTTACCGCATTTGGTAAACGAATTACACTGCTATCAATTACTTTCGCTTGTTTGAATGCTGGTACACAAGTTGCTAAATAATTCTGCACAATTGGAATTATTTCTTCATCACTCAAACCGAGGAACTGATTAGCATGATAAAAATCAGCTTCAATGACTGTTCCTGGTTCATTATGATATTCATCATGCAAAGCATTCAAATCAAAAAATGTCCATCCAGTAGTTACATCAAAACCAAAGCAAGCATTAGAAGGACGGGGAATATCAATTTTCCGGTCAAACCATAACCGTGTTGCTAAAACATCAATTGCGCCTAAATTATTCAGATTCCGAAATTCTTCTCGACTTTGCAAACTAGGGCTGGAAGAAACAATTTTCTTCATTCCAGTTACCCCAACCGCAAAAACTACAGCATCAGCATTAAAGACTTGATCACCACAAACTACACCCGTGGCGCGATTTTGATCATCAATAATTAAGTCAGTTACACGATGTTTTGCTAATACTTTACCGCCAGCTTTTTCAATTTTTTCCACCCAAGGACGGAAGATTTTTTCGCCTACAGTTCCGCGACACCAAACCACATCAAAATTCGGCTGATGCGCCAAAATAAAATAATAAAGCATTCCTAATGTGGCGGCGGCAGAACATTGTTCACCAGGGGCAAACAAACCTACCAACAACATCGGCTCAAAGGCATCACGATAAAGTCTGGCAGATACACCAAAATCTTTGAACAATTCCCGCGCCGTAACAGAATCATAACGCCGCCAAGCTGCATCAGAATTATCAAAATCAACCACAGCATACAGTAATGGTAAGGCGCTGAGACGGTCAATTAATGGCAATCGCTGAAAGTACGTGTAGAGAAATGTGCCTAGAGGTGCGGGTAGTTGGGGTAATTCTTGAAAAATTGGTGATTCTACTTCTAAGCCGGCGGGTGAATATTGGGCTGAACGAGTCCAGGTAGTGAAGGGGTTAATATCTAATTCGTTAATCAGGGCAAAAATATTTCTGTAAGGATACCAAAAACCATGAATCCCCGCTTCCACAGATTTACCACCTGGAGTTTTCCAGCCTGCAACAAGTCCGCCAGGATAGGGGCCTGCTTCGAGAAGTGTCACATTGTATCCTTGCTTGGCTAAATGGTAGGTTGCGCCTAAACCAGCCCAACCAGCACCGACGACTACCACATTTTTTTTCTTCTACCATTTTGCCCTCCGATTGTTGCAGCCCATCAATTAATGTATACGAACTTGCGTTCAGAGGGAGAGGGAAGAGAAGATTAATTCAGCTAATCACTGATTTTTGACGATGCCAAAATTTGAGGAACAATTAGAATTTATTTATGCCAGCGATCGCAGCCAATGGCGCGAGTGGTTAGCCAAAAACCATCTCACTTCCCCTGGTATCTGGTTAGTTTATTACAAAGTCAAAAGTGGTCAACCAAGCGTTAGATATAGCGAAGCAGTTCAAGAAGCTTTATGTTTTGGGTGGATTGACAGTAAAGTTAAGTCTTTAGATGAAAACCGCTATCAGCAAATTTTTACGCCCCGCAAACCCAAAAGCGTTTGGTCAAAATTAAATAAGCAATATATTGAAGAGTTAATTGCAGCAGGTTTAATGGCAGAATCTGGTCTTGCTAAAATTGCCGATGCGAAAAAAGATGGCTCATGGACTTCTTTAGATGCGATCGAAGCATTAATCATTCCCCTAGATTTGCAACAAGCTTTAGCAGCCAACTCTTGGGCTAACCTAAATTTTGCAGCCTTTAGTAATTCCACCAAGAAAAACATTCTTTTTTGGATTGAAAATGCTAAACGTCCAGAAACTAGGTTAAAGAGAATTGAGCAAACCGTAACTTCAGCCGCGCAAAACAGAAATCCATTGAGCCGTTAGTTTAAAATTTGTAGCTTAAAACTTGAATCACTTTATCTTCTGGTAACTTCCCAGAAGTAATGGTAATGGTGTCACTATTGCTACGGCGGACGGTGATCCCTTGCACCAAATTGAGAAATTCATCCAAGGGTGATATGTCACAAGCATTCGCATCAGCAGCTGTGGTGCGGTAGTGAGTCGGAATGATCAGTTTAGGATTTAACACCTCAATTGCTTGTTTAGCTTCCTCGGCGTTATAAGCTTTAGCACTACCACCTACCGGAACAAACAGCACATCAGGACGACCCATGAGAATTTTTTTGTTCTAGAGAAATGGGTGCAGCAATCCCGCCTAGATGTAAGATATTAATCCCTGCTTGTTGCCAACTCCAAGCGGTGTTTTTGCCGAATTGTCTCCCACCTTTGCGATCATGATCTGTAGAAATTCCTTGAAATTTTATTCCCTGAAACTCATAAACGCCAGCTTCGTATACTAGTTTGGGATTTCCTGGTAAATCTTCTACTGCGCCTTCATCTAATAATTGACTGCTAATCAAGACCAAGTTTGCACTGACTTTTGGCGCACGATAACCAGCAGTACAACCAACTGTACGGAAGGGATTAGCGAGAATTTTGACTCCGCCACCAGAAATTAGAAAGCAAGTATGACCCAACCACTGAACTGATAAACCGCCAGACTGTGCGTCAGCTTCAGAGTGAGAACCTAAAGTAGAAACTAAAGCTGTGACTAACCCCGCCCCAGCATAGCCCATCAATTGTCGTCGTTTCATTAATCACTCTCTCGTCGGTAATTGTTCCAGAAAGTTTCGCAATAACTGTTTTCCTGAAGAAGTTAGCACACTTTCTGGGTGAAACTGGACTCCTTGGATGTGAGGATAGTTCCGATGGCGCACTCCCATAATTGTGCCATCTTCAACCCAAGCAGTGATTTCTAACACTTCCGGGCAAGTTTCGCGGTCAATCACCAAACTATGATATCTGGTGGCGGTCATCGGATTTTCTATTCCTTGAAAAACTCCCATATCAGTGTGCGTTACCTGGGAAGTTTTGCCGTGCATTAACTCTGGAGCAGAGACGATTTTACCACCAAATACTTGACCAATACTTTGATGCCCCAAGCACACACCTAAAATTGGCAAGCTGGGGCCGAGTTTTTCAATCAAATCCAGCGATATACCCGCATCTTCTGGACGACCAGGCCCAGGTGAAATTACTACAAGGTCGGGCTGTAAATCTTGGATTTCTTCTATAGTGATTTTATCGTTGCGAAAAACTTGAATGTCTGATGCTACAGGGAACTCTGCTGCTAGTTCTCCCAAGTACTGCACCAAATTGTATGTGAAACTGTCGTAATTATCAATGACTACAATCACGGCCTAGACTCCTGGTGATCATTACCAGATTCTAGCCGTCAGCGTCAGTAATTATGTCATTCACAGTTGAGAAATTTTTTATGGATAAGTTTGACTAATACCTAAACTTAAAACTTGGACATAATTAATATGACTAATGGCGGTAGTAATAAGGTACAACCGACCAAGATAGCGACTAAAGCAGAAACCAGCACCGCGCCCGCCGCACAATCTTTGGCAACTTTGGCTAATTCGTGGTATGTCTGCTTTACTGTTAAATCTACCAACGATTCGATCGCAGTGTTTAGTAGTTCTAGTGCGAGAACTAAGCCACTAGTAATCCCAATGACAGCGATTTCCACAGGTGACAAATGCAAGAATAAGCTTAAAGCGATCGCCAAAGCACAAAAACTCACATGAATGCGAAAATTACGTTGAGTCTGAAAACTGTAAGTAATACCAGCCCAAGCATACTTAAAGCTCACAAATAAATTAGCAGCAACTTGCCACGAGAATTCCCTTTCCTTAGTGATCAGTGATGATAGCTTGTTTGGCGGTGGAGGAGAAACTTGTTGGGACATAAGCTAAAAAATAGAACAATACATTTGGGTAAACTGGGAATTTTCGCTGATTGTAATCATCCAATCAACTTCTCGGCAATTTTCTACACGAGTATTATAAAAGGATGCCTAAAAATTAACACTGACAGACATAAAAACTTTAATATTCTATGTCAATATCAATACCAACTGTCTCCAGTATTATTACCTGCTGCTTTAGCATTTGCATTAAACTCTCATCATCAGGATGATCCCAGCCCAAAAGGTGTAATAGCCCATGAGCAGCTAACCAAGCTAACTCAGTTTTTAAACTATGCTCTTGTCGTTGGGCTTGGCGTTGGGCGGTAGTTACCGAAATCACAATATCACCTAAATACACAGGTTCACCCTCCATTTCCGCACAGTCTGGAAAATCCGTTTCTAATGCAGCGAAGGCTAACACATCTGTAGGTTTATCTTGATGTCGGTATTGAGCATTTAATGATTGAATTTCTGCATCGTCTGTTAAGCGCAGCCCTATTTCATAGCTTGGCGCTGGCGGTAAATCAGATTGAAGATTTTCTAACCAGCGATAAAACCAGTTCTCCCAAGTTTCAGCCTCAACATTGACAGCTACTTCGGGGGAAGACTCAGAAAAAATATCTTGCAAATTTAGTTCAACTTGTACCAAGTACAAACACTCCTCAGCAATGCAGGATTTTTCTTGGTCTTTAACGGGTTAAGTAAGCAAGACCAATTAAAACAGCTAATAGCCCCACAGTAGATAACAAAAAATGTTTTATGGAAGTGCCACCCTTGCGTACCATATTCCGCATAGCAAGTTTGACATAGCTTGGTTGGGGTTCCGTTGAGGGAGAGTCACTCATAATAATTTCGTAACCAACTCTTTTATATATAAATGTAACAGTTTCCTTACAGTTCTCTTGCCATTTTGTCTATTTTCGGTTGACAAGGTGTCAGGGTGTGAGTAAGTCACATATTGCACCCAGCGACTGAAGTCGCGGCTACACAAACAAAGTCCGCCTGCGCGGACTAATTTCAGTTGGAGAAGGTGTCAGGGTGTGAGTGAGCAAAACCCTTACACCCCTAAACCCTTACCCCCAGCAGTTCTACACATTAACCAGAACTACTATCTACTAGCTGATTTTCTTGCCGCAGGTAGGCTTGGATGAACATATCGAGGTCGCCGTTCATCACATCAGCGATCGCAGTTGTTTCGGAATTGGTACGCAGATCCTTTACCATCTGGTAAGGATGGAATACGTAGTTGCGAATTTGATTACCCCAGGAAGCTTCCACCATATCACCGCGAATTTGGGCAATTTCTTGCGCCTTTTGTTCACGGGCGATAACTAGCAGTTTGGCTTTGAGACGGGCGAGGGCTTTTTTCTTTATTTTGCAGCTGCGATCGCTCTTCGGTACAGCGCACAGCTAGACCTGTAGGTAAATGCACAATTCGGACTGCCGTTTCTACTTTGTTGACGTTTTGTCCACCTTTACCACCAGCCCTAGATGTCGTAACTTCCAAATCTTTTTCTGGAATATCCAACTGTACAGAATTATCGATTTGGGGCATAACTTCCACCCCAGCAAAACTAGTTTGCCGTTTGCCATTGGCATTAAAAGGTGAAATCCGCACTAAGCGATGTGTGCCTGTTTCTGACCGCAGATAGCCATAAGCGTAACGCCCAGTAATTTCTAGAGTGGCTGATTTAATCCCAGCTTCATCACCCTCAGATTCTTCACTGAGTGCTACTTTATAACCATGTGCTTCTGCCCAACGGGTATACATCCGCAGCAGCATAAATGCCCAATCTTGAGCATCTGTACCACCCGCACCAGCGTTAATTGTCAACACTGCACCTTCCGCATCGTAGGGGCCAGAGAGTAGCTGTTGTAACTCCCACTGGTCAAGGTCACGGTTGAGCTTAGTGATAGTAGATTCCGCTTCTTGCAGTAGAGACTCGTCGGTTTCTAACTCCAACAGTTCCACCATTGCTTTAGTATCTTCTAAGCTGGCTCGCCACTGGTTGTAAGTATCCAAGTGGGATTTGAGGTCGTTCAGTTCTTGCAGCGTTTTTTGGGCTTCGGTTTGATTTTCCCAAAATTCTGGCTGCGCTGATATTTGTTCGAGGTCGTGAATTTTCGCTGTCAGTGCAGGTACGTCAAAGATAGTCCTGGGTTTTACCCAGGCGGTTAGACAACGTTTCGATTTCGCGTTTGAGTTCTAAGACTTCCATAGTGCTGGCTAAATTAAGAGCTACTTGGATGGATTTTCTAAGTTTGCTCTTGAGATTTTATTTGTTTTTTTGATTTTAGCGGCAGTTGAACCAATTGTTTTGCTGTGACTGTGAAATTATACAAAACGAATCGGCTATTGGCTGGGTGATACCAATTCGCAATTCGCAATTCGCAATTAAAAAACTTAGATACAGCAAAGCTTTTAGGGTTTACATCGGTATCAAATTTTTCGTGAAATGGTATGAGGTGCGGACATTTTGTTGCAAATAAGCTTTGATGAATAAGTTAATTTCACCGTTAAAAACTTCTGTGACAGCAGTTGTCTCCGCATTGGTGCGTAAATCCTTCACCTGGGTATAAGGATGCAAGATATATTCACGGATGATGTTGTTGGATAAATCTTTGATTCGCTGAGGTTGAATTTCAGCAATTGAATTTACACCTTGAGCTAATGCGATCGCAGCTAGTTTACTCTTAAGAACATCAAAGGCTTTCTTTTTGTTTGCCAACTGACTGCGTTCGTACTCACAAAATACAGTTATCCTAGTAGGAAGATGAACAACTCTCACCCATACTTCTGCACGGTTTCTATTTCCCTGATTACGAGGCAGAGCAATTTCTAAATGCTTCTGTGGTATTTCAAGTTCCGAGGATTCATCTAAGATGGGAAATACTTCCACTCTAGCCAGACTTATCTGTAAATTCCCGCTAGTATCAAAAGGCAATATTCGTTGGAGTTGATGTATTCCCAATTCTGATTTCAGACAACCATAGGCGTAACGCCCTGTAATTTCCCAACTAGCCGATATAATGCCACCATTACCACAAGATTCTTCTATCGGAGTTATGTGGTAATTTTGCTTTTTCGCCCAGTTATAGTAAATCTGGAACAAAGTGTACAACCATTTCTGAGCATTTGCATCATGAGATTCAGCCGTAATACTCAGCAGTGCGCCTTTTTTGTCATAGGGTTCAGATAGTAATTGTCTGATGTCTGCTGTTTCGAGTTCTTTCTGAAGTTGAGCAAGGTTAGTTTTTGCTTCTTGTAACAATTGCTCATCTGCTGATATTTCGACTAATTCTAAAGCAACCTTGATATCTTCTAATGTGGAACGCCATTGCTGATATTGTTTCTGCCTGTAATATATGATGTACTCAATTTCTTGAAGTGTTTGATAGGCAGGCTCTGGATTTTCCCAAAAATGTGGTTGGATAATTAATTGATCTAACTTTTGAATTCTGGCACTTAGTTCTTGCAGGTCAAAGACAATCCTCAGCCTTAGCTAAGATATTCGACAACCTTTCTACTTCGTGTTTGAGACTTAAGAGTGTCAGCATAGTTTTACTTACTTGCAGTTAAACATTACTACATATTGTATTACGAAAATTACCTTGAATATCTCATAGCCATAAAAAACCGTGGCGACTGAAGTTTGCACCACGGTTAAAAAAATTCTTAAATTTTGCTATTGATCGTTACTTAATCACGGCCATTGAGGGCAATCAGTAACCGTAGGATAAAGACAAACAAGTTGATGTAAGTCAAATACATCGATAAAGCCGCAGGTAAGTATTGGTCGTTACGGTAAGTACGGGGCAGGATGTAGAAATCTACGACAGATACTCCCACAAATAAAAACACGCCTAAACCAGAAATGCCGATTTCTAGCCAAGTTGGGGTATAAACACCAAACAAAGCAAAGAGAAATTGCACTGCACAAACCACAATCAAGGCGATAACACCGAGACTGATGGTTTTTGTCAAAGCTATTCCGTCTTGTTCAGACAAATTTGAACCAACTTGACGGGCAACAATAAAGGTGACACCGCAACCAAGGGCGGCTAAACCAATGCCTTGAATGCCGACACCTTGGGTTCTTAAGGCGACAAATACTAAACCACTGAGAGTATAACCAGACAAAAGGCTGTAAGTTGCCAATAAAGGCAGGGCAATAGCTTTATTGCCTTTTTCAGCAACATTTTGGGCAACAAAGAACAGAATTAATTCTAGAATTACTGCACCAATAAAAGTAGGGAAGAATATTTCAGGGTTAGTACGGATAATGCCTAAACCACCGTAGGTTCCCAAGGCAGTGAGAACAAGACCACCACCAACGTAAGGTAAGGCATTCGCAATTACATTTGGGCCGATGAGGGCTTGGGTTCTAGCGTCTCGGATAGCTTCACGAAAGTTACTTGTATTGCTCATACTGGAGTTTTTCGCGCAAAAAAGTTCTGTATATTCCTATTCTTACCAAGATTTTCATTTATCAGCTAGGGTATTTTGTGCTAAACCTTAGCCTGCATCATTGTTGCAGAATAATTCAACAGTCAAAATTCAGAATCCGGAAGCAATTTTTGATGATACTCAAGTTTACAAACTTAGCTGTGGTTAGGTTTGAGGAATTTCATTAGTTTTAGTAATTAACAATTTGTGAGATAAATATTAATTTTAATATTTCGCGTATTTTTATTTCTTGGGAGAAATATATTTAAATCAAAAATTTCAACTGCTGATTTTTTGTATATTGCCGACCGATGGCTCAATATTTTTGGATAAGTCCAGTATTTAACTACAAAAATATCTAGATTTGCTACGAAAAATAAATATTAATTAACTCAGCAAGTTCATAGATAAAACACTAATCACCTGCAACAACTGAGTCGGGAAAATCATGCGTAAAAACACTGAATGCCAGAGATAGAGCCGAATTAAGTTCAGTGGAACGACGATGGTTTAATCAGCGTGGTCTAAGGAAAATAATTACAGCTTTGAAGAACTATATACGCAACTCCGTTTTTCTAGGAAAAGGAGTTAATACAAAGGATTTGATATGGCAGCAATTGAGTCTTCTATGCGAATTGATGGGATAGAGTTATTACACTTATACCACCAGAACCCCTCAATTAAACTTCGTAATCAACTTGTACAGCTACATACTGGCTTAGTGCGGAAGATGGCTCATAAATTTAGCCATCAATGTAATGAACCTTATGAAGATTTAGAACAAATCGGTTATTTTGGTTTAATTAGGGCAATTGAGCGTTTTGACCCCAGTCAAGGATATGCGTTTAGTTCCTTTGCTGTGCCATATATTCGTGGCGAGATGCTGCATTTCTTGCGCGATCGCAGTACGCTATTAAAAAATTCCTCGTCGTTGGCAAGAATTGTACAATGAAGGGCAGAAAATTCGCAAAGAATTGGCTTTATCTTTAGGTCGTCCTCCCAAAGATTCAGAAATTGCTAAGGTACTGAAGGTTTCTGTACAAGAATGGCAAGAAACAAAGTTAGCTGCACAAAATCGGATGCCTTTGAGTTTGGATGCTACAGCAGTTCACTATGTTGATTGTCAAATTACTCTAGGTGAAGCACTACCTTGTCCTCGTTCTGCGGTGATGCAGCAACAAGAAGAAGAACGCCAACAACTCCAAGGGGCAATCAATATGCTAGAAGACAAACCCCGGATGGCAGTAGAAATGGTATTCTTAAAAGAACTTTCACGCAAAGATGCCGCTAAAAACATTGGTACTAGTCCAATGACCGTGACACGGTATTTGCAAAAAGGCATTAATGATTTGATTAATTATTTACAGCCTCAAGCTGTAGCTTCAGGATCTTGATGTTTGATACTACAAAATTGCTGACAGGAAAACTCTATAACTCCAATCGCTTCTAACTAATAAACCAAGTTCTGGATTTAAGTACTTAGACAAGATTAATTAATAACATTGTTTTCCTGTTAAATATTCTCTGCCTCAACACATAAATTTAATCTTGCCCAACCACTTATCGCTATCCCTACGCTGATGAAGTACAGCTATATAAGTTAACCGCCGATTGAAGAGGATAAACGCAGATAAATTTGTACTTCAGCAGATGAGGAAACGCTATATTACTCTAGATGTTTAGGGTTGTCATGGGCATATAAGTCAGGGTGCCGTCTCCAAAAAGAATTTCATCTATTCAAATAAATTTTAGGGATTTAAGCCTGCACGTTGAAAGATAGCGTTAGGGCTAATTTCTAACTCTGGCAACAAGTCATCAGTAATTACTTGATGATGACGATATGTGATAGGTAAGGAAGCTGGGGCAAATACAGTAATGGTTCTAGCTTTTGTATCAACTATCCAAACCCGCGAAACACCTGCTTTGAGATAATCTGTGGCTTTTTCGGCCATGTCTCCAAAAGTTTGTCCGGGTGAGATAATTTCAATTACTAATTCGGGTGCAACGGGACAAGCTTCATCTTGCAACCAATCAGCCGCAAGGCGGTTATAAGAAATATATGTCAAATCAGGAACGGGTATCCAATCTTGTTGATTTCGGGTTAATTTGACTGCCCACTCAACTACTACTCGCCCTTTTTTTTCTGCCCATAAAGACAATATTATAAATAAAGCACCAGTAGTCGAGCCATGAAAAAATTTCGGTGACATTTCATCGTCTTTATATTTAGGAACAGCTTCACCGTTAACAAATTCGTATGTGATATCACCTTCAGGAAGTGCGAGAAACTCTTCCAGAGTCAGCCGTTGATTAGAAGACTGAACCATAGGTTTAAAAAGTGCTGAGTTATATGGGGAGAAAGCTATCAATGACCAATGACCAATGACAATTGACCATTGACCATTGACTAACTACCGTGATTTTAGATCAGCGATCGCACCTTTGGTCATGGCGGCAATGGCTTTATCAGTAGCTTTTGGTAAATGATAATACTTACCTCCGGCTGTTTGGGCTAGTTCTTTGGCAAAGCCAGTGGAAACAAATTTACTTTCGGTATCTATTACCAATAATTGCATTCCCAAAGCTCGAAATCTGCCAGCAATTTCTAATAACTCGCCTTTGATATCTGGTTTTTCTCCTGGTTCTTGGGGTTCGCCTAAAGAACGCCCTAACGGAATATTACCCCGGCCATCAGTGATGGCGACAACTACAACTTGCCCAATATCGCCACTCATTTGAGCATTTAAACCAACACGTACAGCTTGGGTTAAACCATGTGCTAAGGGTGAACCGCCACCACAAGGTAATCTTTCCAAACGGTTTTTTGCTAAAGCAATAGAACGTGTTGGGGGTAATAAAACCTCCGCCTGTTCTCCTCGGAAGGGAATCAAGGCTACTTGGTCGCGGTTTTGGTAAGCCTCAGTTAACAGTTGCATAACCGCACCTTTAGCAGACTGCATCCGGTTCAAAGCCATCGAGCCAGAAGCATCTACTACAAATACTACCAATGCCCCGGCTTTACGTACTAAGCGTTTTGAGCGAATATCACCTTGCTCGACAATTACCTTGCGATTTGGTTGTCGCTCACGTCGAGCTTTTTGATAAGGTGCAGCAGCTCGCAAAGTAGCATCTACGGCAATACGCCGGACTTTACCCTTGGGTAACATTGGCTTGACGTAACGTCCCCGGTCTTCAGAGAAAATTAAGCTGCGGCTCCCTGATTTACCTTGACGTTGCGCCATTTGGGCAAAATACAGCACGCTGTCATCTAGAATTACGCCTTCTGGGTCGAAGATAAATTCTTCAGGGATGCTTGGTGGTTCTTGGTTTTCTGGTTCTTCTGGCTGGTCTTCTTCTTTGTCTTCCTCTTCCTCTTGTTGGTCTTGTTCAGACTCGTCTTGGTTTTGTGGTGGTGGTGGGGGAGGAGGTGGCGGTGGTTGGTCAGTCGGTGGTGTTTGGACTACAGTTGCCCTTGGTACAATTACCAACTCGACAGCACGACGTAAATCATCGGCGTTGACAGTGGTGCGTCCTTCTAAGGCGGCTGCGGCTTTGGCGACGCGTACAGCAAATAACTCAGCACGGTGTCCTTGGACACCACCGCGAATGGCTTCATTAACTAAGTAAGCAATTTGGTCGTGGGTGATGGTGACTTCTTTTAACCATTCCCGCGCTAGGATAATTTGGGTTTTTAGTCCGTCGATGTCTTCGTTGTACTGTTGAAGAAATTCTTGAGGAGATTTGGAAAAAGCGATCGCTTGTTCTACTGCTTGGACTCTTTGATCTAGTCCGAGTACACCATCAGCCGAGAGGGCGATCGCAATTCTATCTAATAAATGTTCTCGTAGTGCGCCTTCTTCTGGGTTGTAGGTAGCAATAAATAAAGGCTTGCAAGGATGCTGAAAACTAATACCTTCGCGCTCAATTTGGTTGCGACCTTCGGATAATACTGTTAAAAGTTGATTAGAAATTTGGTCATCTAATAAATTGATTTCATCCACATACAGTACACCCCGGTTAGCGGTAGCGAGTAACCCAGGCTGAAAAACTGTATCTCCCTGCTTCACCGACTGTTCCACATCCACAGAACCTAAAAGTCGGTCTTCAGTCACACCGAGGGGAATTTGCACAAAAGGCGCAGGAATGATTTGTGTAGGGACATCCTGGATATCTTTTTCGGCGTACTCTGCCAACAATAGATCATCCCATTCATCGGGGCGGGTGGGATCGCAGTTGCTAATGGAATCTGGAACAACTTCAATGGGCGGTAGTAGGGCGTGAATAGCACGAGCCATTACAGATTTTGCCGTACCGCGACGACCTGCGATCGCCACTCCTCCCAAACCAGGATCGACCGCTGCTAACAGCAAGGCTAATTTTATCGCTTCTTGACCGACTACGGCAGTCAAGGGAAAAGAGGCGATCGTTGGAGTGATAGTAGGCGCAGGCATTGTTTGGAAAAATGATATGAAGGCAGGAGGCGAGACTTGAGCAATTATTTCTGTCATGCTTCACTAGTCTCGGTTTTTAGCATATCAATTTCTGGCGCTATCTTGCCGATTCCCTAATCTAAAGTAAACTGCGTAAATTCTATTTGTCCGAACAGCATATTTTTGTCTACTGCTGACAAAATTTTATTATTGGTGCGATCGCTATTTAAGCAACGACATACCAATTGCGCTACATCAGTACGATGGATACTACCAACAATGCGTGTATCTTCAGTTAAAACGCCATTACCTGTGGCTGGTTCTGTTTTCAAGCCGCCAGGGCGAATAATAGTATATGTGAGTCCACTGGCAATTAAATATTGTTCGGCTTTGTCTTTTTCGACTAAAACTGATTGCAGCGCCGCCAATGCTTGCGGGGATAATGCGCCAACACTATTACCCGTGCCAATGGAAGTTACTAAAATAAATTTTTGGACTTTGGCTTTGATTGCTGCATCAATGAGATTTTTATTCGCCAGGTAATCTGGTTTTTCTGTATCTGTCGGTAAACCGCCAATAGTACTAATAACAGTGTGGATGGGTTCATTGGTGAGCATAGCTGCTTCCACATCACCAACATTCATAGCATCACCCAAAACAGTCTTGACACCTATTGCTTGTAATTCAGCCGCAGCTGTTTCAGTTCTCAACAGTGCTTTGACTTTGAGTTGTTGTGCTGTTAAACAGTTGGCAATTTCTCTGCCAACACCCCGACTTGCCCCAGCTAGAAAAATGTATGATTCACTTGTCATGACGAATTGCTGAACTACTCGTTACTTATGCTCCAGGGATTGTATCAAATTATGAAGAGTGCTGAGTAAGGTGAACATTCTTGCGGCTGAGATGAAAACGAAACTCAGTATCCATAGCAATACTCGATAAGTTACAAACATCTCTCCCTTGTCTACCCTGTCTCCCTTGTCTCTTAGGACTGCTATATCTTAATTTTGTTGGGTTTCGCGATCGCTCCACTCAACCTTTTATATTTGAGTTATTTTTAATACTTAAAATCCAGTAGAGTATTTTTGCTTAATCCCATCGTAGGAGGTATTTTTGCTGGCGATTATGCGATTCTAGCAAGTAAATCTATATAGAGATAGACAGATGTCCAATACATCTCAAGATATCAGAGTAATATCTACCACGAGAATTTGGGGAATCACAGTGGGTATTTTAGCAGTGTGTATTCCGCTTTCGGCTGTGACGAGAAGTGGAGCGTTGCTACCTTTAGCTGCTATTGGTGGTGCTACAGCCGGAACCATTGCTATCTGGCGGAATGATGAGAAAAAATCGCCGCCTGGTGCTTTACAATCACAGCAATTAGAACTATTAGAGCAAAGAATAGCCAATTTAGAAACAATAGTCAGTCATGAAGAATTTGATTTACAAATGAAGATTAAACAGTTAGAAACCAGCGATCGCAACCATCATTCTATTTCCTAAATTCCTATTGCTTCAAGCACTTTTGCGGCTTGTTAGTATACACAATTGAGGAAAACACTTCTGCTACTTTTAGAGCATAATCTTCTTAATTTAGCAAAAATATTCATCATCAGCCAAAATTTCAAGAACTTTGCCAATAACCCGCCAGTTCTGCTTAAATCATACTAGTCTTTAGAAATATTACTGTTTCTAGAAAACAGTATCTCATTCTCTAGTTCCGATAGAATTAGTGGACATCATAGAACTCTATCTAACTCATACCCAATAACGATTTGAGATTTTAGGAGCAAGTTTTGACTAAAAGTCTTTTTGCAAAATCTCAAAGAAGCTTGCTGATCCCAAATGTGGTATCAATTAGATCATTATGCTGAGATTTGGGTGATCTTTACACACTGAACTTTACAGATACATCTCCATAAATGTGTTCTGTTAGACTGCGAAGATTACCGAATTTTTATTTTACTAGAAGTTATATAACTTGAGTAATTACGTTGGTATAGCTTACCGTAGGTATGCAAAATTGTATCGCTGGAATGCAGATGGATTGGATTAGCTTACTTCAAGCCCAGCAAGCTGATTTCCTTCAACGTATTAAAAAACCTAAAACTTACGACCTATCTTTACTGGACAGTCAAGTTAAAGGTTGTCACAGCGAAATTATGGCATTTTGGGGTGATTCATTGGCAAAAATCCAAGAATTATCGCACCAACAAGCCGAAATTCTCGCCAAAAATCCGCCGCCAATACCGCCAGAATATCCCGAACCGCCTGATTGGGTGATTCCTTATCCCAAACACTTTCAACAACAAGCAGAAGATTATCTTTTGCGAGAGCAAATTGTTGAACAAGTGATGGCGGAACGGCTGGGTAAGATAGTGAAAAAGTTGCCCCAAGACACTATTCAAAATATGGTGTTAGATGATGAAGGCAATTTACGCGGCGAAAGTAAATTTACATACTGCCTAGCGGATAGTCCAAAACACAGCGTGTTAGTTTATGCTGCTGATGGCGAAAGTTTTAACGGTATCAAGAAAGATAAAATTAGGTGGACAGTTACTCAAGATGAGTTACGCCAGCACCAAGTTTTAATTTTCTTGTGTCTGTTTTATCCTTCTAATGGCAAATTAGGCTATGAAAAGCACGCTGTAATTGCTGGGTTTTTGCCGAGTAATCAACTGGAGTTCTCGGAAACTAAATCTTATGTGACTCCCAGTAGCCTTTTATATGCAGGGGGATTAAGTTGGTATTTAGAGTCACTCACAGCGAAAAAGACTACTAAAAAAGATATATTGCCAACAATTGAAGAGCAAGCGATCGCAGAAAGCATTCAAATTGTCTCATCAGATCATCCCCAAAAAGAAATCATTGGTGATTGGGAATTTTGGCAAACATTAAAAGGTCATACTAGAGGTATTTATTGCCTTGATTTTGCTTCCCGTTGTCACAATGGCAATGTCACCCCGATTTTAGCTAGTGGGAGTCGCGGCGAAACAAAACTTTGGGACTTAAGCAAAGGGGAATTAATTGATACATTATCTGAAGCGCCTTGGATAGCATCAGGGTTAGTGGATGATGTGAACTCTATATCTTTCAGCCCCGATGGACATACATTAATCAGTGTTGGTGCAGATTCGACAGTGAAAATTTGGCACGTCGGCGCACCAGAATTGATTGATATCTTGCACAAACATAATGGTGTGGTGCGCTGTACTGCTTTTACCCCAGATGGGCGGATGGTAGCGACTGGTGGTGATGATCGAAAAGTTCTGTTTTGGGATTTAATGCAGCGTCAGGTAGCGATCGCTCTCTCTTTAGATGATACAGCCGCCCATGCCCTGGCCTTGAGTCCCGACGGCAAAACCTTGGTGACTGGTAGTTACCGCAAAATCAAAGTCTGGAAAACAGCCCAACTCTCAGAATGTAGCACCCTGCAAGAAATCGAACCACTGCACAGTTTAACTGGACATTCTCACATTGTGCGTTCCCTAACTATTAGTATTGATGGACAGTGGTTAATTAGTGGTAGCTGGGATCAGACAATTAAAATCTGGCATTTAGAGACAGGTAGATTAATTCGCACCCTCAAAGGTCATACTGATCGAGTATATGCGATCGCTCTCAGTCCAGATGAGCAAATTATCGCCAGTGGTAGTGCAGATAAAACCATTAAACTCTGGCATTTCAACACCGGAGAATTGCTAGGCACATTTACCGGACATAGTAATATAGTCACAGCCCTAGCCTTTACAACTTCTGGTGATATGTTAGTCAGTGCCAGCTTAGATAAAACCATTAAAATCTGGCAGCGTAGTTAATAATTACAATGGATTTTTATAGTTTTGTGGGATGAGTTATTTGCTTATCCCACCATCCTACAATTCTGCACTTTTGTTGAGTTTGGTGATAAGTAACAAAAGTAATCAAAACAGACATATATCGCCTACCTACCAATACTTTTTATCCTACTTATTTGAATTAAAATCAATTGAAGATTGAACAGGATTTGATATTAGCTTATCTAAGATTTTTCTTATATTTATGAACGGTTTCTCTATTAGATAAAAACTGAATAACCCTAGTATACATGAACCTAAAATACTAAACAATAAGTACACATAAATAGGCAAATAGTTACCAAATAGACTATATAGTAGTTGCTGAAAAGGAAACGAGTAAATATATATGCCATAAGATATATCGAAAGTAATTCTGAATTTAAAAGAAGTAAATCCATATATTAGAATTAATGAGATTAATATAGGGCTTATGGCAGTATAACCACCAAATCTAAGGAGGAAAATCGTAATGATCGTAAGAAAGATAATACCTTTTGCATCAATATTTATATTTTTTTTGTACACGTATAGTAAAGAACCTATTACATAGGAAGTATATGCTTGCATTCTGTTAAATGCCCCAAGCATCATAAATGTAGGGCCATATATTAAGTCATAGCTTTTTAGTACAAAAAGAGAAAATATGCCAATACCAACTCCAAGCAATATTATTCGATTCTGTCTAAATAATCCTAAACTTCCAACAAAAAGTGTGAACCCATAGCACTGTACTTCTGGAAATAAACTCCACAAGCTTCCATTTATAGATTCTTTGTAGGCAGACTGTTCTATAATATTACCAATAGTCCACTTTTTTAATATTAATAAAAATATTATTTACAATGTATGAACATGATTCATTCCAAGGGAAAGCAGATAAATAATGATTGTTTAAAACATATATGGTTGGAGCGATAACAAAAGACGTGAATAACAAGCAAAACAAAAAACCAGGAAATATTCTAAAAAAACGGTGATAGATAAAAATTAAAGGATTACGATAACGTTCAAAACTGGCAGTAATTAAATATCCACTTAAGGAAAAAAAGCCCATAACCCCAGTCTCTCCTAGATTAAAAGAAGATTTAAAGCCCATTATTCTAGCGAGAGGTTCAGACGATCCGTAACCACCTATAAGATATCCATGTGTTATGACTACAAAAATAGCAAGTATTAATCTGAGTAGATCAAAAGCATTATCTTCCTTGGCAATTTTGTATGTACTCATTTAATATTATCTTAATATTTATTAGTTAACTGTTGCTACAAAAAATCCTGGCTACAAACATAGTAAATTTTAGCCAAGCTTCTCAAATATTGAGTTGCGCGATCGCTCTAACCAATTTACCAGATAAATTGTTATCTTATCGAGTATAAGCGATTGAATTTCTTAAAAATTATGAGTTAATATTTAAACTCTGAGTTCTTTTCAAAAATTATGGAAAGAATTGTAAAATATTCTAGACAAGATTGGTGTAAATGTGAATGTGGTGAACGAGAAGAGCTTTTAACCACTTTCTTATATGACTTACCCAACTTAACTGCTTGTAATATTTTCCCCCCATTGCATATTCTCAATATTCTTCTGCTCAGGGGTTGGGCTGGTGGTGGGATGAGTCCCAAGTTTAGCTGGAAAGCTTTTGAGATATCTGAGCTTGAATATCAAGAAATGTTGCCTAAGCTGCTCTATCCTAATTGGCAAATACTACACAAAAAGCTTTGGCGCATCAGACTACCGATGAAACTTGATCCAGAATTTGATTCTATAGGCGATCGCTATACATGGATGGCATTGGTTAGTGAAAAATATCAGGGTAAGCTCATCTAATTTGGTATAAAAAAACTTGACAAATCAAAGAAGAGAGTGAGTAGAGACAGTGTAAAAAATGAATTTGATTTCAGAGCAAGATGAATCAGATGAATTCAATTTCTTGATGGAAAATTACTTGGAGTCAAATCGATGTCAAAGAGCTTTGAAACTAAATCTGCTGACGGCAGACACTGCGATAAAGGCAGTCTAGATGCAATTATCAAAAAATGTGGAACTTTTTGTTGATGTAACTATTCATAATAAATACTAATATCAAATAGGATAAATGTTTTAGTGTTACAACATTTAGTATCTTGTTGCTTATCAAATAAATCTTATTAAGAGAGCTATAAAAATGTCTGCCAAAAGTATAAAAAGTCTGACCTTATTCCTAGTTTTTTCAATCATCAGTTTAGGGATATTAACTGCCTGTATTCACAATAAGAGTGAAACTACAACGGCTAGTGAGTCATCACTATCTAAACCAAATGTCATACTTGAGATCAAATCTCAAACAGGAACATGTCCTAAGACAGTTGGACTTTGGGCTATTTCACTTCTCTCTGAAGGTGGTGGGGAATACACTGTTGTTGCCGATACTAGACCAATTGCAAATCCTGCAAGATTGGTAGCATCTGGTGAGAGATTTGTGGAATATGAAGCAATACTTCGTGAATCTTACGCATCTTGTATCGGTAGTGCTAACTCGCAGGAATTTCGCTTTTATAATTTCCAGTTCCGAAATGGAAAGGTTTATTTTCGTGTCGATCTCCCAGCTATTATCAATGAGTCAGTTAATGGGACACCGTATATTGGAATTGCATATAAGGAGCTAGTTGCTTCTCGTCCATACGTGCGTTGGAAGTCTTGGGAATAAGTCGATTAAAAATATCTAAGCATAGAAAAGCCTAATTTACCAAATGTTAAATTGTGTGATCGCTGATTTTTGGGAGTACGTCTATCTAGGGAATTAATTTTTACTCAATTGATTATACATATAGTAGGACGATATATTACTAGCAAATTATTTAAACTACAACCAGAAAATATTAAGTCTTTGCAGAATAAACATTTGTTTTGTTATTCATTGCAAAATTAACCAAATTAGTCAAAACGGAGGGAAAAATCATGAGTGAAAACTCTACTTTACTCCAAGAACTAGACAGTGAAGCATCTGAATTTATCAGTGGCGGTCAACGTCGTCCTAGAGTTTTGTATGCTTGTCCCAGAGATAGATACGTCACCAATACTGATGGCTATTACTGGTTCCGAGGTAGAAGGGGATGTCAAGAAGTAGACTACGATAACGCACCTAGACGAGTTAGACGAGAACTTGAGAACTTTAGAGGCGATTTTGACTAATCTATTTGCTTTTTTCTAATAGTTCGTCAAGTGGGCATTACATACTAAATAATGCCCTTCCTAAAAATATTCTTAAAAACTAACAAGCAATTAATTGAATAATTCAGAAGTCAAAATCAATCAATAGAATATCGAGTCCAAAAGTTTCTATTGTCAATTTTTGCCAACACCTTGAATAATTAGCTCCATAGTCTGACGCATATAAGCTGCCAGTGGTTTTGGTGTTGGTTTAAAGACGATCGCATAATATAATGACCCACTCACCAAATCAATAATCAATTCAATATCGGCATCTGGTTGAATTTCACCTCTTAATTTAGCGCGTTGCAGCACCTCGGCAAAGGCATCACGTCGAGGTTTTGTATATTTTTTCCAGTAGACTTGAGCAAACTGCGGATTACTAGAAGCTGTACTAATAATTAAAGCTAGTGTCTGACAGCCCAGGGGACTCTGGATTCTCTGGGCTGCATGATCAATCACAATATCCATATCTCCCCAAAAGCTACCAGTATCAGGTATTTGTACATCTTCTCGCACACTTTCGATCGCATCTGCAACAAGTTCCTCTTTACTGGTGTAACGCCTGTAAATTGTCGCTTTTCCGACTCCAGCCCGGATGGCGATCGCTTCCATACTCATACTTTGGTATCCTACTTCCGCCAGCAGTTCCAGAGTTGCTTGCAGAATGGCTTGATCTGCATTGATACTACGTGGTCTTCCGGGTGAACTGATGTGCTTATTCATAATCGCGTTAGTCTCAAACTTCTGACATCAAATATCGCCATTGCAGCTTTATCTATCTTGAGGCAGTTTTTTTTAGGTTTACCAAACTTTACCCTTGACTTATCTTAATATAATACGATACAGTCTCGTATTATAAACGAGAGAAAAAAATCAAAGCTAAGTCTCAAAATTTCTAAATTTAAATATCACTGCTATTCAAAATGGCTAATATTAAAACTTCTACCTTCAACCAAGCTGGCTATGTACAGGGAAGGCTGAAATGGGCGATCGCTTTTACAGCATCTTTGGGCGCAATTTTAGAAGTAATTGATACCAGTATTGTCAACGTAGCTTTGACTTCTATGCAAGCCAGTTTAGGAGCAACCGTGAGTGAGATTGGCTGGGTAGTAACTGGTTATGCGATCGCCAACGTCGTCTTAATTCCTTTATCTGCTTGGTTAGGAGATTACTTTGGCAAAAAGACATACTTTATCTTTTCCCTGATTGGCTTTACAGCTGCTTCCGTAGTCTGTGGACTGTCAATTAACTTACAGATGCTCATCTTATCGCGCATTGCTCAAGGGTTATTTGGTGGTGGACTATTAGCCAAAGCGCAAGCCATTTTATTTGAAACCTTTCCCCCAGCCGAGCAAGGTTTAGCACAAGCAGTATTTGGCGTAGGAGTAATATCAGGCCCAGCCATCGGCCCCACTTTAGGCGGCTATCTCACCGATGCTTTAGGCTGGCGCTGGATTTTCTTCATTAACATTCCCTTTGGGATTTTAGCAGTTGTGATGGCTGTGATGTTTCTGCCCCCAGACAACAAAAGTAAAACCCAGAATCAAGCTGTAGACTGGTTAGGAATTGGGCTATTGGTAATTGCCATTGGCTGTCTGCAAACTTTTTTAGAAGAAGGCGAACAAGAAGATTGGTTTGCATCTGGGTTCATTATTAGTTTGGCAGTAGCCAGTGTGATTGGATTAGGGCTATTTATTTGGTGGGAATTAAAAACATCTCATCCGGCTGTGGCGTTGCGAGTACTACGTCATCGTTCTTTAGCGGCGGGAAGCTTTTTATCAGCAATTGTTGGTATGGGACTTTATGGCGCACTCTTCGCCGTGCCGATTTTTGCTCAAAGTATCCTACATTTCACCGCTACACAAACAGGGTTATTGCTGGCTCCTGGGGCGTTAGCATCAGCAATTGTGATGATTCTCTTAGGCAAATTATCCACCAAAATTGATGCCCGATTATTGATTGCGATCGGTGGTGTGGGAACAGCCTTTGTGATGTTTGACTTATCAAAACTCACTGTCCAAACAGGTACAGATGATTTATTCTGGCCTTTAGTATGGCGGGGAGCTTTCACAGTCTTGATGTTCTTACCTCTGAGTTTAGCGACCTTGGGGCCGCTACCCAAACAAGATATTTCTGCGGGTTCTGGCTTTTACAACCTGACACGACAGCTTGGTGGTAGCATCGGCATTGCCATACTCACAACTTTGCTAGATAAACGCGAAGCTTTTCACCGTGCTATTTTGTTAACCGATCTCAGCCCCTATAATGTTGAAACCAATCAGCGCCTCGATATGCTCACTGGCGCAATGCAGAGTCAAGGAATGGATGCAACCACAGCCCAAACACAAGCATTGGCTTTACTTGAACAAACTGTAAATATCCAAGCTGCTGTTTTGTCATTTGCAGATATTTTTCGAGTTGTAGGTGTGGCGTTTCTTTGCTCCTTACCTTTGTTGCTATTCTTAGGCAAGGGTGGCGCAGGAGCCAAAGCCCCAGTTGGACATTAGAACTCCCAACTAAAAAGATATATTATCACTGTGTAGGCAGGGGGCAGGGTGCAGGGTGCAAGGGGAAAGACTCTACTTCCTGTCAACTCCTTATTCTCTCTGCGCCTCTGCGCCTCTGCGTGAGATAAATCATCCCGCATTTATATAACGCCGAAAAATAATTAACCGCAGATGGACGCAGATAAACGCAGATGAATTTGTATTCTAGCCAAGTAAAAATCCCTATAGATAAAAAAGAGCCAGTGCTGTCCAGAATAATTTCAGCACCGGCTTTGGTTGTAAATATCCGCAGGGCGGTTAGGGAAAGAGAAAATTGTTAGTAATGAGTACCTGTTTTGCGGTGATTAATTGCTGTAACAGCATCCGGCTTAATTAATTTACCGTTGTCCACGGTGGCATAAACTACCCAATGGTCGCCACATTCCATACGTTGCTCAACAGAACATTCGACGTAAGCCAGTGCATCGGTTAAAACTGTGCAACCATTTTCGGCCGCAGTGGTGGTAAATTGAGCAAATCTGTCTTCGCCAGGGGCAAAATTCTTGCGGAAATGCTTCATATATTCCTGGTGATTGCCTTCTGCCAGGATATTTAAGGCAAACTTACCACCAGGATACATCAAAGATTCTATGGCGCGTTCTTTGGCGATCGCTACAGTTAAACCCGGTGGGTTAAAGGTAGCTTGCGATACCCAAGCACCAAGCATCCCGGTAGAAACATCGCCTTGCTTGGCGGTAATCACGCAAACTGAACCAACGATGCGCCTACGGCTTGTTCTACAGGGGTTGCAGCTTGTTGAGGAACACGGATTTTTTTTTGCTTTTTTCAAGTTTTGGGCGAAGTCTGTACCGAGTTCTTCGCAGAATTTGAGGGTAACATCGTCAGGTTTGAACTTAACTTTCAAAGTTTCAAAACCAAGACGATAGCCAGCATCCCGTAACTTACCTTCAATCATTTCTACAGCTTCGCCACTCCAGCCGTAGGAACCAAAGACACCCGCAACTTTGTTGTTATCGCCAACTTTCAAAACAATACCTAAAGCGGTGTGAATGGGTGTAGGTGCATGACCGCCGATGGTAGGTGAACCGATAATGAAACCGTCTGATTTCTCCACTGCGGCTTGGATTTCATCGGGGGTAGCAAATTCACAGTTGATCGATTGAACTTCAACGCCACCCTTAGTTAATCCGAGAGCGATCGCTCGTGCTAATGTGGCAGTATTACCGTAAGCTGAGGCGTATAATAATGCCACTGAGATTTCTCGATTTCGTTGAGAACGACTCCAGTCGCTATAAGCCTTGGTCAGTTCAATTAAACTACTGCGAACAATCGGCCCGTGACCAACTGCATACATCCGCACTTGGAAATCAGAAATTTTTTCCAAAGCTGATTCGACGTGCTTCGCTTGGGAAGCCATCAAACAGGTGTAATAATAGCGTTGGTCTTCTTTGATTTGTTCCCAGTGGTCATCAAAAACTTCATCACCGCAGATATGTGCGCCAAAAAGTTTATCTGTGAACAAAATTTGAGTTTGCTGGTCATAAGTGCAGAGACTTTCTGGCCAGCGAGGGTTAGGCGTGGGGAAGAATTTCAGTACATGACCCTTGCCTAAATCGAGGGTTTCTTTCCCCCGCATCACCAAAATATTTAAACTATCATCAGGGAAAGTTGCCTTTAAATTAGCCGCACCAGGAAGGGAACAAACAAAGGTAATTTGCGGAGCCACTTCCAGCAATGTTTTTAAAGTTCCCACCCGGTTGGGGCTGAAATGTCCCAAGATGACGTAATCTAATTTTTTCAAATTAATGTTCTGCTGTAAGGCTTCCAAAAAAATGGTTGTGAAAGTATCAGCAGGTGGGTCAATAATTGCAGTTTTATCACCTTCAAGCAGATAACAATTAGAGGTTGTACCTCTTTCTAATGCGTATTCAATTTCAAACCGCAAACGTGACTGACTACGCGCTCTGAGAACTTTGGTGTTGGTCGCAATGGGAGAAACCTGTACGTCACGGGGTTTGGGATCGCTCATAGGTGTTGGTTGATGTTGAGATAAAAAGGGCAAAAACCGAGCTTTAACGGATTGAATAAAATCTGAAAAAGGCATGATGAAGTATGAAGTATGAAGTTGGAAATAGGAAAGTCTTTTTATGCCGTTGTCTGTTACTCAATACGCTTCGGTTAACTTTTTAGTATTTTGAGATCCCCCCAACCCCCCTTAAAAAGGGGGGCTGAAAATTATCTTTTACCCCCTTTTTAAGGGGGTCGCCGTAGGCGGGGGGATCTTAACCGAACCGTATTGAAGTATGAAGTGTGAAGTCATAACAATTCATCTTTCAGACTTCATAATTCAGACTTCAGACTTGATTTAGTAGTAATTACCGACTTTGCGATGGCGGACTGCGGTTAAGCCATCGGGTTTAGAAACACGACCATCTTGGACTGTGCAGTATAAAATCCAGTGGTCGCTGCACTCCATACTACTCTGCACTTCACATTCCATATATGCCAGGGCATCTGTCAAAATGGGTGAACCGTTTTTGGCGGTTTGGGTTTTCACACCTGCAAATCTATCAGCACCGGGATGTAGACGCTTGAGGAAGTGCTTTTTGAGTTCTTGATAGTTGCCTTCTTCTAAGACGTTCAACACGAAGCGATCGCCTACCTGCATTAAAGCATCAATGGCACGGTCTTTGGCAACGGCAATTGTAAATCCTAATGGTTGCAAGCTGGCTTGGCTGACCCAAGAAGCTAACATGGCACTGCTAACATCACCTTTTTTAGCTGTGACGATATACAGTCCGTTGCTAATTCTGCCCAGGGCTTTTTCCATGTTCACATCAAGAGCTTTGATTTGCTTGATGTTACGTTCGCGGGTGACGATTTGCCCTAAATCTGTGCCGGCTTCTGTACACAATTGATATGTAGATGCGGTGGGAGCTTCTTTAATCCGAATGGCGGGGAAGGCTTCTTTTACACCAGAGTCGATGAATTTCCGGCGGAGGGTATCGACTGGTTCATCATCCCCACCAAAGCATTCAAACAATCCAAAGAACTGTTTGTCTTTAGCAACTGATATTAAAGAACTAATACCAGCTTGGGCGGCGACGGAGGTAGAAGGAGGCATCCCAATGATAATGCCAGCTGCTCTACCTGCAAGTTCTTGAATTTCTTGAGCTTCGGCGGTGCTGATGTCGAGAAACTCTACACCCACACCAGTTTTTTGAATCCCTTCCGAAATGGCTTGACCGAGGCGATCGCTATAACCATACTCAGAAGCGTAGAATAAGCCAACACTGGTTTCGGCTGTGGCTTGTCTTTGGCTCCAGCTTTGATAACACTCAGTCAGAATATCCAGATGATGATAAAGTAAAGGCCCGTGACCGTTGGCGATGATCTTAATCTTGCCGAGTTCGCCCATCCGCTTCATCGCATTCAGCAGCGATCGCGCGTTTGGCCCCATCAGACAGTCATAATAAAATCTAAAGTCAGCTTCGATCGCTTCTAAATCTTCATCAAAGGTGCGATCATCACAAAAGTGCATTCCAAACGCATCGCAAGTATAGATGGTTTGGGTTTTGCGATCAAAACTAAAAATGGTGTCAGGCCAATGTAAGTTAGGCGCACTCACAAATTCTATTTCGTGACCTTTGCCAATATCAATGCGATCGCCACTTTTGACAATTCGCTTGGAAAAAGGATCATGTACCAAACCTTCTAAGAATTGCAACGCAATTTTAGAAGCTAACACCGTAGCCCGTGGTGCTAATTGCAATACATCTTCCACTAAGCCACTGTGGTCTGGCTCTGTGTGGCTAACAATAATGTAATCAATGGTCTTGGGGTTGACGATACTTTTGAGGGTGTCTAAATACAGTTGGCGAAACTTCTGGTGAGAAGTGTCAATTAAAACTGTTTGTTCGCCTCGAATTAAATAGGAATTGTAAGTCGTACCGTTTTGCAGTCCGAATTCGATATCGAAGCGATCGCGATCCCAGTCAAGACAGCGAATCGCCGTGGTGTTTGGGGCAATTTCTACAGTTTGGACAGTAAGCCGATGCTGAACATTTTCTGCGATCGCTACCATTATTCGTCTCCGAGCGCAAGTTTTTAATAATCTTTCTCTGCCCCCATTGTGCCGCCAATTAAATTTTAAAGTTGTAATGAAGACTAGTTTTCAAAAATTAGCAGTTGTATCAATTATTGCTGTTTCTCAGCATTATTTTTAACTCAGAATATTCCTTAGAAATCAGTCCCTGTAAGGGTATCATGTTTTAAATATTAATATTTATTGGCATAATTTAAAATCCCTAACATATCATACATAACTTATCTTTTTTGGCTATAATTCCGTAACAAAAAGCATAGATTTGCTCACCGATGTGTTGAAAATCAGTGAATGCAAAACATTTAATTCAGTATGTATTTAGAGGATGTTTTAAAAGTTATCCTGTGAGTAACAAAAAAAATTGAGATCCCCCTAAATCCACGCCACTTGCTACAACGGAGGGAACCTCCGCAACGCAGTGGCTCCCCTTAAAAAGGGGGACTTTGATTCTAGTTCCCCCCTTTTGAAGGGGGGTTAGCGGGGATCAAAATGCTACTAGGCAACTTGAGTAAGACTTGTGTGTACACTGTAGCCTTTTTAATGGCAGGCTCAAAGGGATCAAAATCCTGTTAGAACAATAATTATCTATCTTGTTGCGCCCATATACGGGTGGGAAGACCCCAAACGTAGATAAAGCCTTCGGCTGCTTTGTGGTCAAATTGGTCTTCAGCGCCGTAGGTGGCTAAGTCGGGTGTGTAAAGTGTGTTGTCACTCCAACGACCGACTATAGTGGCGTTACCTTTGAACAACTTCACCCGCACTGTTCCTGAGACACGTTCTTGAGTTTTTTGAATGAACGCATCCAAAGCAGCTTTGAGGGGACTGTACCACAAACCGTTGTAAACCAATTTGGTATAAGTGTCTTCTATACCGCGCTTATATTGGGTAACATCTGCGGTTAAAGTTAAGCTTTCTAAATCGCGGTGTGCGTGAATTAACACCAACATTGCTGGCGATTCGTAGATTTCCCGTGATTTAATCCCGACCAAGCGGTTTTCAATCATGTCAATGCGACCGATGCCATGATTGCCTGCTAACTCGTTGAGTGTTTCAATTAATTCAACGGGGTTTTTAGCTAGACCGTTGACAGTAGTGGGGATACCTTGAGTAAAACCAATTTCAATATATTCTGGCTCATTGGGGGTATCAGCGATCGCTTTCGTCATCTGATAAATTTCTTCTGGGGGTTCGGCGGCTGGATCTTCCAACACACCCGCTTCAATACTGCGGCCGAGCAAGTTTTTATCAATACTGTAAGGCGAAGACTTTTTCACAGGTGCGGGGATACCGAACTTTTCCCCGTAGGCGATGGTTTCTTCGCGGCTCATACCCCATTCCCGCGCCGGTGCTAAAATTTTGAGACTGGGATTTAAGGCAGCACAAGAAACATCAAAGCGTACCTGATCATTACCCTTACCAGTACAACCATGTGCGATCGCATCAGCACCATATTTCTCTGCTGCTTCTACTAATATCTTGGCAATTAAGGGACGAGCCAGCGCCGTTCCCAGGGGATAGCGATTTTCGTAAAGTGCGTTAGCTTGAATCGCCGGGAAAGCGTAATCTTTTACAAAGCTGTCTTTGACATCAATTACCAGAGACTCACTAGCACCCGACTTGAGAGCCTTTTCTTTAATTGGCTCTAATTCATCTCCCTGGCCTAAATCTGCGGCGAGAGTTATCACCTCCTCCACACCCCACTCTTGCTTGAGGTAAGGAATGCACACAGAAGTATCTACACCACCTGAATATGCTAAGACAACCTTTTTGGCGCGACCCATTGGTTTCTCCAGTTAGGAAAACAAAGAATGACACAATATTATATCGGACTACTACAGGTAGATTTACGGCTGTTGTGCGATCGCCACAATGGTTATATCAATTCTCGATGACATAAAGTATATCCATTAGCCAGTGATTAAACTCACTGGCTAATGGCGCTAGTAATTAACAAGCGACTACTTTCTTTTTTGGCTTGGGACTACAGTTTTGACTAACTCAACCATTGCCATAATTACAGTAGCCGTTCCGCCCATTAATAAGGAAGTAAGAATCGCTGCTGCAAGAATGATTTCTGTTGGACTGTACCCATCGCGCATCCAAGCAGAAGGTTTTTCAATTACTGGGGAAGTTGCGGGGATTAACTGTGAAGTTTGGGAGTTGGTAGAGGTGTTATTCATAGTGAACTTTGTGAAAAACTCGACTGTATAAATCGTATTCTTGACATCACAGCCGGAGATTCCTGGGAAATAGAGATAAAGTAGAAGCAAAATAGAAGATAAGTAGAATCAAGTAAATTTTTTCAGGCTGTCTATGCAATGGGTTGAGTTTTTAAGACAAGAAGCGGCTACTCATGAATTATCCCCAGAGCAAACGGCGGCATTTTTAGTCAGGTTGCAGGCGGAAAACTCAGGTAAAAGTGAAGCGAAACTAGCCAGCGACATTAATATCAGTGCGGCGGCGTTCAAAAAGCGTATGACTGAGGTTTATGACAAGTTTGCTAAGAGTTGTCCTGAGTTAGCTACTTCTAAACGTGGAAAACTGGAAACATTAAAGGCTTACCTGACAACAAAATATAACGGTGTTGATGAGACACAGCCGAAAAAAGAAATTCAGCACAATATCCTCCAGGCTGTACCTTGGGAAAGATTTGTCGGGAGAGAGGCGGAATTACAACAACTGCACGAGATGATACAAAAATCGCAGCAAGTTGCTATTGTCGCCGTGGCTGGGATGGGTGGCGTTGGGAAAACTGAACTTGCAACCCAGTATGCTCAACAAAATTTGCAAAATTATCCTGGTGGAGTTTGCTGGTTATCAGCACCAGGTATTGATGTTGGGATTCAAATTCTCAGATTTGCAGAAGCGAAGTTTAAATTTATTGCACCCGATGATAGGGAATTAGTAGATAGGGTAAAACTTTGCTGGGATAGGTGGGATGCTGGAGATGTTTTGCTGGTGTTTGATGATGTCACAGACTACAAAACCCAAGTTAAGCCTTATCTACCTGCAAACTCATCTAAGTTTAAAGTTTTGCTCACAACCCGCCTGGAATTTGATAGAACTCTGTCACAAGTAAGTCTTCGTGTTCTAGAACCATTGGCGGCGATGAAACTATTAAAGTCGCTTGTGGACAGAGAAAGATTAAAAAATGAGCCTTGGGTAGCGAGAAAAATTTGTAAATTCTTGGGATATCTGCCTTTGGCTTTAGAGTTGGTGGGACGATATCTGGATACAATGCCAGATTTATCACTGCAAACACTGTTGAAGCGGTTAGAGAAAAAGCGGCTGGAACATGAAGCAATGGCTGAGGCTAACCCGTTGATGGAATATAAGTACGGTGTGGCTGAAGCTTTTGATTTGAGTTGGGAACAGTTAGATGAGAATGCACAAGGCGCGGGTTGTTGGCTAAGTTTATATGCTTTGGCTGACATTCCTTTTAATGTGGAAGCAATTGAAGATGATGAACTGCAAGAAATTTGGGAGACAGCCATTGCTGATTTACTCAAACTGCATTTATTACAACGCCAAAGTCAAGGAATTTATCGTTTACATCCACTAATTCGGCAATATTTTCAGATGAAATTGGATGAGTCAAGCGAGGCGGATGAGGTGAAGACAGTTTTTACCGCGCAAATGGTAGAAGTCACCAAGCAAATCCCCCAACAGCCTACCCGTGATTTGATTCAACAACTCACTCCTCTAATTCCTCATTTAGTAGAAGCCACTGATAATCTAACAGCATTTATTAAAGATGAAGATTTAATTTGGGCTTTTACTGGATTAGGCTGGTTTTATCAAGGACAAGGATTATATAAAGAAGCAGAACCTTTTTTGCTTCAGTGTCAACAAATAATTAAACATCGTTATGGTTCAGAACATCTCTATTTCGCCACTAGCCTCAGTAATCTGGCAACACTCTACTATGCAGCAGGACAGTATAGTAAAGCTGAATCCTTATATCAAAAAGCTTTAGAATTAAAAATAAGTCGGTTAGGAACAGAACATCCCCGTGTTGCTACTAGTTACAATGATTTGGCAATGAAATCTTTGGTAGATAAATTACTGGTTCTATTTTTATCTCACGCGGAGGCGCAAAGAAGGATTTTAGAGGTGTTGTCATTGTCTTTTGTTAGGCGCGATCGCTCACCTATCTCCAACACAAGCTAAAATATGCTTTCAACTTGCACAATTAGTAATTTATGCTAACTATTATCGGTTGCGGAAATCTTAATCGCTGCGATGATGCGGTGGGTGTAATTATCGCCCAACGCTTACAACAATATCTAGCCGAAAATCCTCACCCCCATGTGCGTGTGTATGACTGTGGAACCGCAGGGATGGAGGTAATGTTTCAAGCTAGAGGTAGTAAAAAATTAGTAATTATTGATGCTAGTTCAACTAATTCTGAAGCGGGTGCAATATTTAAGGTTCCGGGTAAAGAATTGGAAGCTTTACCGGAACCCAGTTATAACTTGCATGATTTTCGTTGGGATAATGCGTTAGCCGCCGGACGAAAAATATTTCAAGATGAGTTTCCTGAAGATGTGACAGTTTATTTAATTGAGGCGGCAAATCTTAGCCTTGGACTAGAGTTAAGTCCTGTAATTCAACGTGCGGCTGACCGAGTTTTTGAAGAGGTAGTTACAATTATTTGTAATTGGTCAATGGTCAATTATTAATATTTAATTGACCTTTACTACTCTCCTCATTCATACATCTTTCTAGCCAGCCATGTCACGGTAAACAGCAATTTCATCTACCCTCATTTCAAAAGGTATACCTTGGCTTTCGGGAGGACAAACGCGAATTTTTGCACTACTCACAATTGACTGGAGTAATGTCCCCATTGCGACAATTTGTTGTAAAACTCGCCAGTTGGTAACAGGGTCGGGACATTCAATTACTAGTGTCATCGCACTAGCATCACTGGTGACATACCAGCGACAATGAGAAAGAAGACTTTGAATTGTGCGATCGCACGCTTCATAAAAGTATTTACTAATAGAATGCTCTAGTTGTTGCCGTAAAATAATATCTGCCGATGACGGTTGCATTGGACGGTAATCGTAATCATCGTTGTAACAGAACATATACCTAGCCATCTCTACTTACAAAACTACTTAATTGCCAATAGCCATTGCGTAGAGAATATCCATTTTTGTTTCTAAGAAACTCTGGGTTTCATCGTCATAAAACGCGCCAATTCCGCTACATTGTATCCCCAAGTAATTACTACTCAGGTAAACTCTGTGTCCTAAAAAACCTGCTAACTGCATAGCGGTTTGATAACTTGTATAGTCAGACACAAAAAACAAAGTTACTGCACAATCACGCGCAATAGCCTGATTAATGCACAAATAACCAGTATGTTCGCTAAAATCGCCACTTTTTAATCAGATGATTGTTTTTGATATAACCCAGGGGATATCCCCTCTACTCGATGCACGACTGAATAAACTTTGATTGCTGCACAACTTTCTGTGGGAATTGCTTGCTTTAGTTGTGACAATATCCTGAAATAATCTTCTTGAGAAATCAACTGTTTCCGGAAACGTCTATTTGAACGTCTATGCCAAACAGTTTGATAAAATTTATCCTTGTCAAACTTAAACTTGGGATGCTCTAGCTGTTGTTTTGGACTCTTTTGTAAAGCGGTTACTTGATAGCCATCCTCAATAAATTGATTAGCTTCAAAATAATCTGTACCACTCACAAAAGGAACTTTCAGCCTTAAGCGTCTCACCTGCTTTTCTTCTACTTCCCCACATAAAACACAAGCAGTCACAAACTCTTTATTCTCAAAACCTAAGTCAGAGTTAAGAGCTAACTTATCAAAATCAAACATTAGCTGGATATTTTTGTCATGGAGATCAGCCGATGCGGCAATTGTACCCAAATGGTGTCCGCTATCTAAAAAGCAATATCTCAGACTTCTGTTTTTATATTTCCAACTAGACCTATAATAAACGCAACTAATTAAAAAAATGATTCCTTTGATACATTTGCCCTGTATAATATAACTTTCTAAGCCATCATCGATTAATTCATAGATAAGAGTTAGACAATTATTCTCAACTTCTAGATGGTAGATGCCATCAACTATTTCCGGGATGCCACGAATTTGTACATAAATCTCTGTTGGATATAGCCCACCTGCTGAGGGATTTACACGGAGTTTGTAGGCTACATCCTTATAAGTCTTTTCTAGGGTGATTGCACTTGTTAAGTAAATGAATGAGTGGATTGGATGATGGAGATTTAATTGCAGCCTGCGATAAAATTTTGGATATCTCTTAAAAGCATATGGTTGAGTTGTAGAGTCTACATAATTAGGATCAAGCTGCACTGATAAGTAAGAATGTTTAGTCGCTTGATGAAAGTTTTTGCTAGATAAATCATTTTGTAGCATCTTTCAGCATCCTTAAAACTTCGACGGTGCTGGCAAAATCTATAGCTTTGTAATCGTCTAAGTTTTTTAAATCCAAATTGGGATGGTGTTGTAAAAGTAACTTAACCACTTCTGCTTTGCCTGCTGAAGCTGCATACATTACAACAGTCGCCCCATTATCGTTTTGATTATCGATATTTATTTTCATTTTTAAAAGCAAACTAATTAATTCATAATGGTTGCCAAAGCAAGCAAACCATAAGGCATTGTTATTATCGTTATTTTTGGCATTAATATCTGCACCTGCACTAATTAATTCTTGAACGACTGAATAAATACCTTGCCTAGTAGCTTTCATCAAAGCTGTATCACCATTTTCTCCAGGCTGATTTAAATTTTCAGGATTGTAATTGTTTGCTATTAACCATTCACAAGTTGTTTTACTTAAACGTTGTTGACTGTGCTGCTTCATAAATTGCCTCAATTGACTAATAAAAGATAATGGTGGACAATGCCCACCATTCACAAAAAACTTTTTGACAATACTGTCAATTTATAGTTAGAGGTTGTCTGAGAATTTTTTAATTTTGTAGATCCCCCTAAATCCCCCTTAAAAAGGAGGACTTTGATTCCGGTTCCCCCCTTTTTAAGGGAGGCTAGGGGGGATCAAAAGTTTAATAATTCTCAGATGCTCTCATTTAGACAGCATTCATAGTTTGGTTTGGCTGTTCCCCAGATACCATTGGTTTGGGTTCTTCAGAGAATAGTTCTCTAGAAGATTTATCTTGCTTGGGTGCGCCATAAAAACCAGCTTCAGCTTCGAGTTCGTCTACGAAATCCCAAGCTTCAATTGTGCGTTTAGAGTCTGCACCGTAGTTCGCAGAAATTGCCCGTGCGTTGGAGACAGCTTTATATATCTCTTTTTGCAAGAATAGGAGTTTTGGTTTATCTACAAAGTCGCCTTTATGGATAATATCGCTGATAGTAATCATCCCAAGTAATTCACCTCGGATGACAGGCGCACTCCGCATCCCTGTATTAATCAATAACCTTGCAACATATTCTAAATCAAGGTCAGGATCTACAGTGACACAGGGTTTGCTCATTATTTCGTAAACATAAGTTCTTTGAGGATCTTTTCCATAAGCAACCACTTTGCCTGCAATATCACTCTCAGTCACAATGCCGTAAGCATCACCACTATGACGAGGTTCCACAATCAATTCTTGCAGTTGTTTGAGCCTTAATAATTTCACTGCTTCTGCTACTGTAGCGGAGCCGCGAATGGTAGCTACATCTTGAGTCATAATATGTTTGGCTCGCATAATTCCTGCTCCTTATGTATTGCAAGTAAGGGAATTTCTAAACTGCTGCACTTATTCCCAAACTATGTTTGCTTAGTTTAAGCATTACGAAAATTAGACACAGGTATTACGCAGTATTAACCCTAAGTTATACTTAGTAGAATCATCAATTATCAGTATAAGATTTACACATTTCCCTAATATATTGTTGAAGCGATCGCATCGTCTGCCTAACTTTCAGATGTACCAGGATTTAGGTAGAAACGTCTTCGATAACCCTGTAATCATTTGCTGCTGAAGTTTGGTTCACTAGCAACAATTTAGCTTACTTATATATTATCACTCTGATAAGTTTGTTCTATAAACAAGTGTGTATTCTCATAACGATATGAGTTAATTAACTCAAAAAATTATCAAATTGCAGCAAAGAATACATTTGAATTTTAAAACTTATGTTGTAAACAAATCTGCATTTAAAGACTTAAGTTTTATATAAGCTAATAGTAATACTTAGTTTGTAAAGTTAATTTTTACATCTGTAGTTGACGTATAAAAATTTTAAACAAATAAATCAACCATTGGATATGAATTTTGCTACTTCTTAGGATGAAATATCTCTTTCTAGTGGAGTATTTTTATTTGCGATCGCTTAGTCAACTTATTTTGTATAAATTATATCTGCTAATTTATAAAGAAATTATAAAAAACTCCTTTTTAATTCCAAAAAGTTGGTATTGTTTGGAACTAGTATCTCACAAAAGGAAATAAAACATGGAAATTAGCGCGCGTAATGCAATCAAAACTACTGTTAAAAAGATTGTAACTGGTTCTGTTAATACCGAAGTAACTTTAGAATTAGCACCTGGGATAGAGCTGGTATCTATTATTACTAAATCATCAGCCGATAGACTGGAATTGCAAGAAGGGAAACAAGCTTATGCTGTGATTAAAGCATCAGATGTTATCGTTGCTGTCGAATAATCAATATGTAATTTACAAGCTGTATATACAATATCCCCGACTTATTTAAAGCCAGGGATATGTATTTCACCATCAGAATAAAGTTTAAAGGATGAAAAATAAAGAAAATTTCTCCATCTTTCATCCTTTTATTAATTGCTAAAAATAGCAACTAAAGCACTACTTAAACGAGGTAAGGTTCTTGATGAGTTTTAATTGTGCAGTTAGAGCGAGGATAGGTAACGCACAATAAAGCAAATCCTTTAGATACTTGCTCATCATCTAAGAAGTTTTGATCGGATTGATCAATTTCACCTTCTGTAACTTTACCTACACAGCTAGAGCAAGAACCTGCATGGCAAGAAAAAGGTAACTCAATACCAGCTTCTTCTGCTGCGTCCAGAATTGTAGTGTCTTCATCCACCTCAATTGTGGTATCGATGTCTTCCTTTTTGTTGATTAATCTTACTTGATAGGTAGCCATTTTCCGATTCTCCTCATTACGGTTCGGTTAATTCTCGAAGTGTGTCAGTCTCCTCTTCGAGAAAGCATGAATAGGAAGACACTGCATTTGATGAGTTGTAGCTAGTGTCTCTGACATTTGGTGCGGAGTACGTTTACGGAAAGCCTCTATGGTTGATTTGACACTAAAAGATTCTTCTTTTAGCTACAAGGAACACCAGTAGGCGTACAGTCTCCTGCTTGGAAAGATTTGCCACAACCGCAGGTACTAGTTGCATTAGGGTTGGTAAATTTGAAACCGCTTTCTACCACCCCTTCGACAAAATCGATCACAATTCCTTCTAATAAAGGCGCACTTTTGGCATCGACGTAAACCAGCACACTACCTTGCTGAATTACTAAATCATCTGGTTGAGGTTGGCTGGTAACATCCATGCCATATTCATAGCCATTGCAACCGCCACCTTTGACAGAGATTCGGATACCTTTAGTACTAGTCTCATCGGAACCGGAACCTCGCAGGAAAGCCCGCAAACGAAATTCTGCTTTTTCTGTTAAAGTAACAGTCATTCAATCTCCTAATCTGTAGCGATTGATTGTTCTGATTTAGAATTTGATAATTTAGTCAATAGTCAAAAATCCAGAGTTTAAAGATCACTATTGACCCTTCGGGTGACGCTCCTGCGTCGCTAACGCTGCGCTAACGTCAGTTGCTCATGGGGGAAACCCCCAAGACCGCACTGACTCACCATTGACCAATGACTATTGACCTTTATTATTAAGTTGTAAAATTACTGGTGGTTTCCATTGATGGAGATTGCGAGTATCTCCAAGGTGCATTATTGCCGCATACTTGACAAGAGCGATCACGGTATGAACGACGCTTGGCAAATTCCATCCGGTTTAAGTCTATTGTCAGCAATTGTGACAATAAAGGCTGACTGAACCCAGTAATCAGCTTGACTGCTTCTAACGCCGTCAAACAAGCCAATGTCCCAGAAACAGCACCTAGCACCGAGAAACCACGCCGATCCCAATCAGGCTTTTCGGGAAACAGACAAGATAAACAAGGAGTTACACCTGGAATAATCGTTGTCAGGTAAGCTTCCATCCCGTCCATTGCAGCTTCTACCATTGGTTTGCGCCAGCGCACGCAAGCTGCATTCAACAAATCGCGTTCTGTAAAATTATGGGCGCAGTCTAACGCCATATCTGCGGACTGTACCAAAGAATCTACATTCTCTGGGGTAATGTAATCATGAACCGCTTCAATTTCGATATCAGGATTGATAGCTTGCAAGGTTTCTTTAGCCTTAAATACCCTTGGCTTACCTACCCAGTCATCCGTCATCAGAATCTGACGATTCATATCATCAAGGCGTAAATCGCCACCCCGGACTAGAATGAGCTTACCAACGCCTGCTACTGCTAAGTAAAGCGCGGCTGTACCACCTAATCCTCCCACACCAGTAACCAATACTGTCGCTGACTTCAGGCGCTTCTGAGCCGCTTCGCCAAAATTAGGGAGCATCATTTGGCGACTATAACGTTCTAACTCGGTAGGAGTTAGGTTAACCACTATTTACCTCCTAATCAGAAGAGAGTTCTGTCAGCGTAATTACATTTTTAGGCTTGTCTTTAAAGACTTTGAACACCTTTTGTTCTTGGGGTGTTGATTCGAGAAATACCTCGTAAGCCTTTTGCAAAGCCAAGCAATATTGATTTAGCTTTTCTTCAGCAGTTAAATCAGCAGATTGTTCGTCAATTTCTTGGATATATTGCGAGAACTTTTTCAATATATGCAGACGATTTACATTTACAATTTTTTGGTCGTAAGGTAATTCAAAGAATTGAAAATATTCTTCGGCATCATTTAATTTTTTGAATTCATCAATAGTTTTACTCATTTACCCTCCAATTCTGTTAGCTGCTGCTTTAACTCATCTAGTTGTCGATATATTTCATAAGTTGCCGCCGCAACATCCATAAGTTGTTTGTAATCTGTTGGCAATCCCTCTGCTAAATCATGCAGATCCATTTTCATTTGACCTGCTTTGCTGTTGAGGCGTTTAATTTGAGTTTTCAATTCCTCGATGGTCATTGGTCATTTGTCCTTTGTCATTGGTCATTGATAATTAAATGTAGGTTGGGTTGAGGAACGAAACCCAACATTATCAAGACTTTGTTGGGTTACGCTCACGCTTCACCCAACCTACTACTTTTAAATTTTTCCTACTTCGGGGAAGCGATTAACTAAATCCAATCCTTTTTGGACAAAAGTTTCGCCTTCTTCTGCTAACTTTTCTAGAGATTCAAAGCCAAACCGATGAGCATCTCTTAAGGTTTTGACTGTTAGCAAAAGCCGACCAGAAAACACTAATGCCCAGCCGAAACCCTCATGGTTGATGTTAACTACAACCTGAGATATCAGATTTGTTTCTTGTTCAATTCTGGCAGCGATCGCCCGAAAGAATACTAAAATCCGGGCTTGTGTTGCTGCATCTACCTCGCCTTCAATGGGAATTTCGCGTTTCTTTTTTTTTAGGGACGACGAATGCTTTCAAGATTAATTCATCTGACCAATTACGGTAGAATCCATAACTATCTTGTCCCCGAATTTGAAGGATTAAAGCCTTAATGAAGGGAGAGTTTAAGGCTGCGAGACTAGTAGTTCCGTTAACAGTATTATCTGCGTTCATACAGTTGCTTCGTTCTCAAGTTCATCTGTAAAACTTTTTGTTTTAGGTTGGAGAGCTTTCCGCAACCAAGGTGGAGGATTACCTTTAAGAGTTTGGACTAGTTTAGTTAGCACTTCTTCAATTTTTTCTTCTTCGGTGCGTGCTTTAACTGGGGTAACACCTTTCTTGATTAACTTAGCAGCAGCAGTTCCACCAATTGCTGTCACATAAACAATTGCACAGTCAACCAGTGCGTCAAGTTTGGGTGTGATTTTATCTTCGTTACCATCTTCTTTTAGCTCACCCTCAAAGTTGAGAGTTTCTAAAAATTGATATCCTTCGGCATTGATTTCGTAGACATCAATTTCTCTCGCCCAGCCAAAGTGAGCATTGATGTGTGTGTGGTCACTGGTTGTAAAGGCAATTTTCATTCTGTTCTCCTACTTTGTGGGGTTTGGGTATTAGGTATTAAGTTTTAGGACTTGGGTGTTAGTGATGAGTAAACTGATTGAAGATTTACCAGTTACTAGGGCTTGTTTCAAACTATTCGTTTAGCCTCTTAACTTTTTAGATCCCCCTAAATCCCCCTTAAAAAGGGGGACTTTAAGAGTTTCTTAGCCCCCCTTTTTAAGGGGGGTTGGGGGGATCATAGAGTTTGAAAACGTTTCCTAATATCTAACCCCTAGCCTCTAGTCCCTAGCCCCTAAACATCATTGAAAAAGTGTTTAACGTGCTCTTCTTCAGCTTCTAAAAATAGGTTGCCGATGCCAAACAAAAGCTCCATCGTGCCGCGATAGCCAACTTTTGTAAACAGACCATTTCCTAAACGGTCGTAAATGGGCAAACCTAAACGATAAAGAGGAATCGACAGACGTTTTGCGATCGCCGCCACGTTAGAATTACCAATCAGTAAGTCAGAACCTACTGCTAGTTCTTCAAAGTCTTCTAAATCACCGATGGTGACACTCTTGATTGGCAGTTTTTCAAGTAAAGGCGATCGCGTCGTGGTCACAGCCGCATGAATTTGTGTTCCCATTGATTGTAAGAAGCGCACTGTTCCCCAAAGTAAATCAGGTTCTAATGCTAGAGATACTCTTTTTGCACCAAAATAAAAGTGCGTATCGAGCATCGCATCTTGCAATTGGCGACGTTGGCGGCGGTATTTTTCGGGTACTGGATTGCTGCTCAAAATCGATAATGCTTGCAGAAACTCATCTACTGGTTCCAAACCAGTCAGTTCACCAAACACTTCGTAGGGAATGTTAAACCGTTCATCTAGAATTTTGGCAGCACCTCGCATACTTTCACCCAAAGCGATGGTAAAAGCAGAACAACCTACTTGTCGTAGTTGTTTCACACTCGTACCGCTACCTGTCACCGGACTATAGTTATCTTCCAAATGACCATCTAAAGATGCGCCGAGGTCAGGTACAAAGATAGGGTCTAATCCAAAAGCAGTGACAATCTCTTTGATTTCTTGTAAGTCGCCTGGAGTAAAAGCAGAACCAGCCAAAATTGTGACTTGTTCGCTTCTAATTCCACCAGCTTGAGGAATTTCTTTAACAATGCTTTCCACCGCAGTAGCAAAACCATCTTGTAATGCACCTTTAAAATCTGGTGTCGGTGCAAAGATAACGGGGATGTGGTCTAATTCCCGATGGCGATCGCGGATATCCTTCAAGAAGCGTTCAATGTCATCGCCTCTGGTTTCTGTTAATCCAGTGGTACACAAACCAATAATTTCTGGCTTGGCCTTCTCAACTAGCGTCAGAAGTGCCTGTTCCACATTCTCTTCGCCGCCCAAAATCGTAGTTACTTCAGTCATGGCTGTAGTGGCTAGGGGAATAGCTTCCCGAAAATGCCGTACAAGCACAACCTTGGCGAAAGCGGTACACCCTTGAGAACCGTGAAACAGAGGTATCATTCCCTTTAATCCCAAAAAGGCGAGGGATGCACCTAAAGCTTGGCTTTGTTTGAGGGGATTAACTGCAACTGATTTTTCGGGAACAGTAACGATCGCCATCTAAAATACCTCTTCTATTGACCTTGACCCTTCGGGGGGGTGTAGGGGTGTGGGGTATAGGGTGTAGGGGAGGAAATAATGATTACTTCGTTTTTAATTCTTGCCCTTACACCCTTACCACCCTTACCACCCTTACCCCCCTACACCCCTATTTCTTCAGAGAACATCTCATCTGCTGACATAAAATTATTTAAAGTCCCGGCTTCTTCATCCCAAGGCGCAGGCTTACGAATTTGATCCCAGATAGGACTGTAGAGGGCTTCGTATAACTCTCGTGCCATCTCTAACATTCCCACATACCCAGCATACGGATGATGGCGTTCTTGGTTGATGTCGAGGAAAGGAATCCGCGCTTTTAGGGCTGTGTATTGGTTACGACCACCCGCAATCAACATATCAGCGTTTGTGTCTTTGACCAATCGCAACAACTCCTGAGCATTGCCTTTTTCTAGCATCATCCCTTCTGTACCGAGCAAGCGTTTGATTTTTGCCTTATCTTCCTCCGTACTCTTGCGGGTGCTAGTAGCCACAACTTCTATCCCCAAATCCTTAGCGGCAGAAATAATAGACCAACTCTTCACACCGCCAGTATATAGAACTACACGCTTACCCTTGAGTCGAGCGCGATAGGGAGCCAAGGCGATATCCAAAGCCGCCGTTTCCTCTGCAATTAGCTTTTCCGTGCGCTCTTGTAAATCGCGATCGCCCAACTTAGCAGCCACATTCCGCAAGCAACGATTTATATCATCAATGCCATAAAAAGACTCTTCAATGTAGGGAATCCCATATCGCTCCTCCATCTTCCTCGCCATATTCAGCAACGCCCGCGAACAAATCATCACGTTCAACTTCGCACGGTGAGCGTAACAAATTTCTTGATAACGAGCATCACCCGTGATTTTGGATAGTACGCGGATGCCTAATTTTTCAAATAAAGGCAGGACTCCCCACATTTCCCCGGCGATATTGTATTCGCCAATCAAGTTTATATCATAAGGCGTTGTGAACTCCGGTTCTGCTGTCCCGACAACATAATCTAATAAAGCTTCACCGCCAAAACGGTTGCCCAAATTCTTACTACCAATAAATCCCGGCGCAATCACCGGGACAACCGGAGTCCCAATTTTTTCAGCCGCCGCCTTGCAAACAGCATTGATATCATCGCCAATCAAAGCCGTCACACAAGTAGCGTAAACAAACACAGCCGTTGGATTATAACGCTGATGAATTTCTAAAATTGCCTTGTAAAGCTTCTTTTCACCACCGAAAATCACATCATTTTCAGACATATCGGTAGTAAAACCCGTCTTATAAAGCACAGGCCCAGAAGAGAGACTACCACGACTACCCCAAGAATTACCAGCACAGGCGATCGGGCCGTGAACCAAATGCGCCGCATCAGTAATCGGGACTAGAGCAATCATCGCCCCATCAAAAGCACAGCCACCTTGAGCCGCCCCAGGTTGCGCTTGTTGCGTACAAGACTTATTCTTCTTCTCGCCCTTCTTCTGCTGATTATGTTCGCATCCCGACTCATTCAGCAGTTCATTAACCTTCTTTTGGGTATTCATTTCTCTTCCTCTGTGTTCTCCGCGCCTCTGTGGTTCGATAAAAATTCAGTATTCTTTGATTAGGACTGAACTAAGAACTCTCTCAAACTCTCATTCCTTAGTGTCCTTTGCGTCCTTTGCGGTTCGTTAAATCCTACTTTAGAAAAAACAGTTAACAATAATCACCCATCAATTCACTAGACCTCTTTGCGACGGCAGTCGCTTCAAGTCGGGGAACCCGCCCAACGCGCTGCCTCGCCTTTGCGCGAAACAAAAAAACACTTATGCCAGAAGTCTACCGATTACTGTTAACTGTCACAAAAACTTCCTGCAAAAATCTTTTCCATACCCGACACACAATTCCCCATGTGCATCAGTAATTCATTTCTATAACATCGACTTTTACAAGAAACTTAAAAGTATCGTTCACTACGAAAGATAAAAAAATGTTTACCTGATTTTGGGGTGAGACATTTATATAACTACACAAATATATATTTAGAAATAGCCCCAAACCCCTATCTTCAGGCGAGATTGAAGATAATTAGCAAATATACCTTGTCACATCCTCACCACATTCATCAGCGAGGTAAGACAAAGCCCGAAAACGTAAGCCAACAAACTCATCATAGAGAGGATTCAGCTTACATAAAGCCGGAATATGGTAAGTCCGACCAAATAAACTAATATTTCGCTCAAAAGGACAACAGCAAGGAATAACCTGGCAGATTAGATGAGCGAAGCGATTATGTTTAACTTGAATTCCGTCCACCAGACGACGCAGAGGATTAAGTAGAGGAGACTTTTTATAGTTAGGTGGATGGAAATGAACGTGAGAGTGAGTGTGATTGATGCTGTCCATGATAGAGAAAACGAATCAAGGGATAGGTAGGTTAAAAAGTAAAAGGTAAAAAGTCAAAAGGCAAAAGAGTAAGTTTTTTACCTTTGCCTTTTACCTTTTGACTTACTTAGCTGTTTTTAACAAACAAGCTTGTAGCAATTTCTAGCGAATCAAGTCGAAGGAGATATCGGTCTTACCAGTGATGTTGGTGTTGCGATCCATTTCATCCAACAGAGTATTAACAACCCAGTTGAGGATGTTTAGACCACCTTGGTAGCCGAGGGTAGCATAGCGGTGTAAGTGGTGGCGATCGAACAGAGGATAACCAATCCGTACCATTGGGATCTTGGTATCGCGCCACAGGTACTTACCGTAGGAGTTACCGATGAAGAAGTCTACAGGCTCGGTGAAGAGCAAGCTGCGTAAGTGCCACAAGTCTTTTTGAATCCAAACAGTAGCTTCTTTACCGAAGGGGCTAGCAGCGAGAATAGCTTCCATTTCTTTCTTGAAAGCTTCGTCGCCATTGTTGCAGAGGATGTGTACAGGCTCTGCACCCATTTCTAACAAGAAGCTGGTGATGGAGATGATCAAATCAGGATCGCCGTAGATAGCGAACTTCTTACCATGAATCCAAGCGTAGGAGTCAGTGATAGCATCAACTAAACGACCGCGTTCGATTTCCAACTCTTCAGGAATCGCTTTACCAGTCAATTCAGCGATCGCAGTCAAGAACTCGTCAGTACCTTTAACACCGAAGGGACGCAGAACTTGTGTTTCTTGCTTCCACTGGGTTTTAATGTATTCGCGGGTTTTGGGAGTGGTGTAAGCTTGGAGAGCTACTGTTGCCTTAGCATTGATAGAATCAGCAGCATCTTCCAGCTTTGTACCACCTGGGTACATATCGAATTCACCAGTGTTGGGTGAATCGAAATAATCGCTGCTGTCAGACAGAATGGTGTAGTCAACACCCATAGCACCCAACATCCGCTTAACTTCGCGGTTGTTGCCTACATAGGTATCAAAACCAGGAATGATGTTGATTTTGCCATTGCTGGTAGCTGTCTTCTTACCTTCTGTCAGGTTCAACAGAATTCCCTTCATCATGTTGTCGTAACCAGTGATGTGGGAACCTACGAAGCTGGGGGTGTGAGCAAAAGGTACTGGGAAATCTTGAGGAATAGAACCAGCATTCTTAGAGTTAGTGATGAACGCACCCAAGTCATCACCGATAACTTCAGCCATACAGGTGGTGCAAACAGCAATCATCTTAGGCTTGTACAGTTGGTATGAAACTTGCATACCTTCAATCATGTTGTTCAAGCCACCGAATACTGCTGCGTCTTCTGTCATAGAAGAAGACACTGCGGAGCAAGGCTCTTTATAGTGACGGCTGAGGTGTGTACGGAAGTAAGCCACACAACCTTGAGAACCTTGAACGAAGGGAAGAGTACCTTCAAAACCCAAAGCAGCGAACATTGCGCCTACGGGTTGGCAACCTTTAGCGGGGTTAACGGTTAAAGCTTCACGAGCGAAGTTCTTTTCCCGGTAGTCCCAAGATTTTGTCCATTCAGACACTCTTTCAACTTCTTCAGGAGAGTGTGCGCCTTCAAAGTTCTTTCTCTTGTTTTCAAATAGCTCGGTGTATTCTGGCTGTTTGAATAGATCAACGTGGTCTACAATTCTGTCAGGATTCTGTGGCATTTGTCTGTCTCTCTACGCTTGCTGGTTGGTGTAGTAATTGAAGTGTTGGGAGAGCCTGGGGACTTCGCTCCTCCCCTTTGGGAGTCACGAGTGATGAATCATGAATAATGAATAAAAGTCTTTATCCAGCATTCAGCATTCACCATTCTTCCCTCGGTTCCTGGGGCGACAAACCCCAGGCTATCCGTTTATTCTTGGGAATTAAGCAGCAGCCTTAGCTTTGGTAGCAGCTTTCTTCCAAGGAGCGCCAATCAAGCCCCAAGTTGGGCTGTTGAGTGCTAAATCCATATCACGAGCGAAGATAGCAAATCCGTCATAACCGTGATAAGGGCCGGAGTAATCCCAAGAGTGCATTTGACGGAAGGGAAGACCCATCTTTTGGAAGGCGTACTTCTCTTTAATACCAGAAGCGATTAGGTCAGGCTTCTTAGCTTTAACGAATTCCTCGAATTCGTAGGCGGTAACGTCATCGTAAATGATGGTGGCGTTATCGATATAGTGGGTGGTACGTTTGTAGTCGTCGTTGTGAGCGAATTCGTAGCCTGTACCGACAACTTTGATACCCAAATCTTCAAAGGCGGGAACAACGTGACGAGGACGTAGACCACCTACGTACAACATAACGGTATTGCCTTCTAAGCGAGGACGATACTTTTCAAGTACTGCATTCATCACTGGTGTGTACTTAGCGATGACTTTCTCAGCGTTCTCTTGAATCTTAGAGTCAAATTTAGCGGCAATTTCGCGTAAAGATGCAGCAATCTTGGTGGGGCCGAAGAAGTTGAATTCCATCCAAGGCATACCGTATTGTTCTTCCAAACTACGGCAGATGTAGTTCATAGAACGGTAGCAGTGGATCAGAACTAATTTAGCAGCAGGGCCTTGAATCAACTCATTCAGTGTACCGTCACCAGACCACTGAGCTACAACACGCAAGCCCATTTCTTCTAATAACATCCGGCTGGCCCAAGCATCACCACCGATGTTGTAGTCACCGATTAATGCTACGTCGTATGGGCTTGGCTCGAAGTCGATTGTGTTGTTTTTCTTAGCCTTGTCAAATTCAGGGAAAATCCAGTCACGGATAGCGTCGTTAGCGATGTGGTGACCTAAAGACTGGGATACACCACGGAAACCTTCGCAACGTAGGGGTACAACTGGTTTACCATATTGCTTAGAAGCTTTTTTAGCTACAGCTTCGATGTCATCCCCAATTAGACCGATGGGACATTCAGATTGAATGGAGATACCACGGTTGAGGGGGAAAAGAACTTCTAGTTCGTCGATGATTTTGGTTAATTTTTTGTCACCACCGAATACGATGTCGCGTTCTTGGAAGTCGGAGGTGAAGTGCATTGTACCAAAGGAGTTGATACCTGTGATACCTACATAGTAGTTACGACGACCAGACCAAGACCAGTAACCGCATCCTACTGGGCCGTGGCTGATGTGGATCATGTCCTTAATAGGGCCCCAAACCACACCTTTAGAACCTGCGTAAGCACAACCACGAGCGGTCATTACACCAGGAATGGATTTGATGTTAGACTTAACGCCGCAATCGGACTTGCTTTCTTCGTGGACGTTGAGGTGTTTTTCGCGCTTTTTGCGAGATTTTTCGGGATAAGCTTTCAGAACTTCTTTAATAAGTTCCTTATTTTCATCTACAAGATTTTGGTTTTCTGGAGGTGTCATGTCTGCCTCGGTTACTGTTAAGGATGGGGAAAAGAGATGAGGGAGAGGAGAAGGATGAAGGTTGAAGGCTAAAGGATCAAAGCTGAAGGTTAAAGGTTGAAATATTCTAGATTTCATACTTCACACTTCATACTTCACACTTCAATCTTCATACTTTCCTTGTCTCCTAATTAGGGAATTACCTACTTGGTAGCTTCTGCGGGCTTACCAATGATTTCTGCGTGCTTGGAATCATCATCAAGGATACCGTATTCAATCAACAGTGCTTCTAATTCATCCATTTCAATTGGTGTAGGAATGGTGAGTTTGTCGTTGTTGATGATCTTCTTAGCTAACTCACGGTATTCGTTACCTTGGTTGCTGTCAGGAGCGTACTCGTTAACGGTCATCCGACGCAATTCAGCGTGTTGAACGATGTTGTCACGAGGTACGAAGTGAATCATTTGGGTGTTCAACCGTTTTGCCAAGGTTTCGATGAGTTCGTGTTCCCGGTCTGTCTTACGGCTGTTACAAATCAAACCACCCAAGCGTACACCACCGGAGTGAGCGTATTTCAAAATACCACGAGCGATGTTGTTTGCAGCGTACATCGCCATCATTTCACCAGAGGTAACGATGTAGATTTCTTGTGCTTTACCTTCACGGATAGGCATTGCGAAACCACCACACACAACGTCACCTAATACGTCGTAGGATACGAAGTCTAGATCTTGGTAAGCACCGTTTTCTTCCAAGAAGTTAATAGCGGTGATAATACCACGACCAGCGCAACCTACACCGGGTTCTGGGCCACCAGATTCTACGCACTTAACGCCACGGAAACCGGTGAGCATTACTTCTTCGAGTTCTAGGTCTTCTACTGCACCGCGTTCAGCAGCTAAGTGTAATACGGTGGTTTGTGCTTTGGCATGGAGCATCAAACGGGTGGAGTCTGCTTTAGGGTCGCATCCTACGATCATGATGCGTTGACCCATTTCTGCCATAGCTGCCAGGGTGTTTTGGGAGGTGGTAGATTTACCAATACCGCCTTTACCATAGAAAGCTATCTGTCTAATTTTATCGTCAGTCATGGTTCTCTTTCCTACAATTGGTTGGTTTAGTCGGTCTTTGCGTTTGTTTGAGAATCTCACGCCTGTTGAGCTATGGCTGTGAGGGGTTGTAGAACGCCGCCGGAGGCGATCGCTCTACCGAAAATCTCGCTGGCATAATGTACATACGGTTGGTTATGAAGTTGTGAAAGTTCTTTTGGTTGTCATTGGTCATTTGTCCTTTGTCATTTGTATTTCGCTAATGACCAATGACTAATGACAAATGACTCTTAATTAGACTGCTTCTACTACGATTTCTTTACTGATGCGATCGCGCAGTCTCGATTCAATCGCTATCTTTAAGGTGGCGGTGCTGCTGGGACAAGAATCACAAGCACCTTTTAGGATGACTTTAACGGTGTTTCCTTCTATGTCGTAGAGTTCTACATCTCCACCGTCTGCAATCAGAACGGGTCTTACTTCTTCGTCGAGAACTTTTTGAATTAAGGCAATCTTTTGAACGTTTGTTAGTGGTCTTGTGGCTGTAGCTATTTGACCGGAATTAAGAATTTCTGTAGTTTTTGTGCCGTTATTGCTGTTTTTACTGACTGTGGCGACTTCCTGCTCTACATCTTTAATAATATCATCAATTTTTGTTAAACAGGAACCGCATCCGCCACCAGCTTTGACATAATTTGTTACCTGCTCCGCAGTAGTAAGGTTATTTTCTTTCACTACGCGGCGAATTTTTGTATCAGTAATACCAAAGCAGGAGCAAATTAAAACGCCTTCGTCATCATCGTCATGGGCAACCAGCGGAATGCCACGATAGTTATAAATTGCGGCTTCTAAGGCTTCTTGACCCATAACTGAGCAGTGCATTTTGGCTTCGGGTAAACCGCCGAGGTAATTGGCAATATCTTTATTAGATACCTTCAGAGCTTCATCTAAAGTCAAACCCTTAACCATTTCGGTCAATGCACTAGAAGAAGCGATCGCACTGGTACAGCCAAAGGTTTGAAAGCGTGCATCTAGAATCTTATCAGTTGCTACTTCTACTTTCAGGTGTAGTCTCAGCGCATCACCGCAGGCAATGCTTCCTACTTCTCCCGTTGCAACCTTAACTCCAGGTTCACCCGTTGCTTCGATGACTCCCTGATTCTTGGGATCGTAAAACAGTTCTAATACTTTATCTGTGTAGTCCCACATGAATTTTGTCCTTTGTTGTTTGTCATTTGTTCTTTGTTGTTTGTCCTTGGTCACTAATAACAAATGACCAATGACAAATGACCATTGACAAATGACTAATGACTATTGACTAATGACTGCGATTGCAACCAACCTGCGTCGTCGTTTTTGAATGGCGACAGAGCGCGGAGACGTTCTACAATTTCGGGCATGACTTCAATGACGCGATCGATTTCAGCGTCGGTGGTGTAGCGACAAAGACTGAAGCGAATGGAACCATGTAAGGTAGTGTATGGTAAACCCATTGCCCGGAGAACGTGGGATGGTTCGAGTGAACCGGAGGTGCAAGCGGAACCAGATGAGGCACAGATACCGTGTTTATTTAACAAAAGTAGGATTGCTTCACCTTCGATATATTTAAAACCGATGTTGGTGGTGTTGGGCAATCTATTTTTGGGATCGCCGTTAACTTCACAATCAGGGATTTTAGCGAGGAGAGTTTGTTCCAGGCGATCGCGCAACCGTCTTTCTCTAGCAGTTGCTTCTTCTAAATGCAGCAATTCCAACTCGGCTGCTTTACCTAAACCAACGATACCAGGAACATTCTCTGTACCCGCGCGGCGACCGCGTTCTTGATGTCCACCAATCAACAGGGGACGGAATCTCACGCCCCGGCGCACATACAACGCGCCAATACCCTTGGGTGCGTGAATTTTATGACCAGACATAGTTAACATATCTACTGTACTGGTCTTCATGTTCAGGGGAATCTTCCCCACTGCTTGCACTGCATCTACGTGGAACAATGCGCCGCGTTCTTTGACGCGTAATCCAATCTGCTCTATCGGGAAAATTGTGCCTGTTTCGTTGTTAGCATACATGATGCTTACCAAGGCGGTGTTCCCTGTCAGCGAGGCTTCTAGTTCATCTAGATCCAACTGCCCCTGACTATTTACTGAAAGATAAGTAACACTATAACCTTGGGTTTCTAGTTGTTTGCAGACATTCAGCACCGCCGGATGTTCTACCTGGGTGGTGATGATGTGGCGCTTTTCTGGCTGGGCTAACAAAGCGGCGCGAATGGCTGCGTTATCTCCCTCGGTTCCACAACTCGTAAAAACAATTTCTGATTCATCTGCACCTAAGAGGGCGGCTACCTGTTCCCTGGCTGTTTTCACTGCTTTAGCCAGTTGCCCGCCAAAGGTGTGCATACTTGAGGGGTTGGCGTAATATTCGGTTAAATAGGGCATCATTGCCTCTATAACCTGTGGATCTACCTTAGTAGTCGCATTATTATCAAGATAAATGACGCTCATTCTTATTTATACCCCTAATATTTCACCCTGATGCTTTTGCATCTGTTCTGAGAACTTCTGAGACTAGAAGTATGAGCTATCAAATATAATTGAAAGTCGTATCTATACGCTGTTATGGAAATTTGGGGTTATGCGAGAGTTAGTGGTGAGGAACAGCAAACAGATAAAGGTGCGTTGCGTAAACAAATAGAACGCTTGCGTGGTGCAGGATGTTCCAAAGTGTACTGGGATATTCAGTCGCGGACAACTGAAGTTAGGGAAGGGTTACAACAATTAATTAATGATTTGAAGACTTCGCCCAAGGGTAAAGTTAAATCTCTGCAATTTACCAGAATTGACCGGATTGGTTCATCATCGCGGTTGTTTTATTCATTGTTGGAGGTGTTGCGTTCCAAGGGAATTAAACTGATAGCCTTAGACCAAGGAGTTGACCCTGATAGCCTTGGCGGTGAATTAACAATAGATATGTTGCTGGCGGCTGCCAAATTTGAGGTGCGAATGGTGACAGAAAGGTTAAAGAGTGAACGTCGTCATCGGGTGAATCAAGGAAAAAGTCACCGAGTTGCCCCATTAGGTTATCGTATCGACAAAGATCAATATGTTTGCGATCGCTCACCATGCGTTTGCTTATTAGAAGGACGCAGAGAATTAACTGTATCTGATGTAGCTAGGTATATTTTTAATACTTTTTTTGAGTGCGGTTCCGTTGCGGCGACTGTGCGTAAACTGCACGCAGATTTCGGTATAGAAACAAAAGCTTTTGATTTGAACAAACCAGAAACATCTTCACGAATTGTCAATGATGATGACTTAGATAAAATTGTCTTTACACCAAATAAAGTAAACCATCCTTTGCGTTATCCCTGGTCTGGGTTGAGATGGTCGATCGCAGGTTTAAAAGCGTTATTAGTAAACCCTGTTTATGCTGGGGGTTTGCCTTATGATACCTACGTTAAATCAAAGGGAAAACGCAAAAACTTTGATGAGTGGAAAGTAAAATGGGGAACTCATGACGATGAGGCAATCATCACTTACGAAGAGCATGAAAGAGTAAAACAAATTATTAGAGAAAATCGCAATAACCGCTGGGCTTCCAGAGAAGATAACGAAGTCAACCCGTTTTCTAATTTAATCAAATGCTCTCATTGCGGAGGTTCGATGACACGCCATGCAAAACGGGTAAATAAGGATGGAGAAGCTATCTATTATTTTCAGTGCCGTTTGTATAAAGCTGGCAACTGTAGCAATAAAAATATGATTTCATCCAAAATATTAGATATCCAAGTAGTAGATTTTTTAGCGAAAGAAGCTGAACGGTTAGCGAACTTAGTTGACACAGATGAACAAATTCCTGTAGAGGAACCGCCAGAAGTAAAAACGCTGCGTGCATCACTGAATACTTTAGAAACTTTACCACCAAGTTCAGCAATCGAACAAATCAAAAATGACCTCAAAGAACAAATTGCGATCGCGCTTGGAACAACTCATAATGCAGCCAAAGAATCCCTGATTGCTAAAGAAAGAATTATACAGGCTTTTGCTAATAAAAGTTACTGGCAAGAGTTGAAAGGTCAAGATAAACGATTAATACTCAATGGCTGCCTAAAAAAAAATATGTGTAGATGGCCACTTCGTTACAGCCATTGAGTATCGTTACTAAGCAGTTTTGTTTTTGGACTTTGTTTTTTGTTCTGGAATAGCCGAGGTAGATTGTAGCTCGGCTTTACGTCTTTCCCATTCCAAAACTGTACGAATTACAACTTTTGACCAAGATTCGTAAGCCATAATTACCATTGTTCGTTATTCTGAGAATAGCGAAAGGTAAATTTTTTTTTTGTTCATTGCAAGCAGTTGCTTAAAATAAAAATGTTTTCAGCAAACAAAATGTTAAAAGTAGTTTAGCTACGTAAAACTATAAGTTGCGCTCAAACATCATATTCCTATTCCCTACTCCTCACTCCCGCCCCAAGTTACTATCTTTGAATGCAATTTGTTTGGTATTAGATGCGTTTGCCATGTATCACAAAGAGTAACAGGCTAGGGCAATGACTACGACAAGCCGCTATTTTTTATAAATCTAACAGCAGTGGATCAGTTTGTAGTGCAGAAACAGCATCACCTTGAGAGGTATAAAGCAAGAGCAATTAAATATCTGCGTGATTATCTAGTTAGAAAAAACTGACAGTAAGTAATTATCTTTTGAAGATTTGAAATATTTTAATTGTCTTAACTGTCCACTTTACTATCTTAAGTGTCTTAAGTGTCTTAACTGTCCACTTAGCTATTCACTTAAGTGTCTTAACTTCTATTGCATTTTTTCTATAAAACTGAGATTATTTATCTACTGAAATAATTGCAAAAAATTATAAGTGAAAATTTTAGTTATTATGACTATTAAATTTTAATTTTTGAATAGCCAAAAATAAAAAGGATATAGAACCTTATGCAGTTAAACGAACGTAACCAATTTCTAGTCAATTCAAGTAATAAAAATTTTACATATAGGGAAGTAGAAGTTGCTATCCGGTCGAGTTTGACTGTAGATGATTGCGTAGTAATAGAGAGAGAGGCAGAAAACCAAAAACCAGAGTTAGTTGCTTATGTTGTTTCATCAGGTTTGTTAGTACCAGAACAATTATTGTCTTACCTACAAACAGTTCTACCTAACGAATTGATACCTACAGAAATTGTGCCAGTATCAGCATTACCGCTAACTGCATTAGGACAGATAGATGAAACTGCTCTAAGTCATTTTGAGATTAGGGATAATGATTTATTGCAGCGATGGTCAGAGCAAATCCAATTAGTACCTGAAGTTGAGAAAGTAGCAGTAGTAATTCAAGAAGATTTAAAACAGCAGCAATCCTTACGTTTATCAGACTTACTCAATGATTGGAAAACTCTAACAAGCGAAGCAGATCATACTTCAAGTAAATCTAAATCTTCTCGCTCAAATAACAATCGTAATTCATCTGATGACAAACTAGCTATCAATTATGGTGGAGAACTCAAGCGAGAAAAGAACGCGCCAAACATTCTTGGCGAAGCACTACAGAAGACTGCTCTAAAATTTCCAAATAAAGAATTAATTTATATTCAACCTGATGGCTCTGAGATTAGTCAATCTTATAATAATTTACTATTAGATGCTCAAAAAATATTAGCTGGTTTAAGAAAGCTAGGTTTAAAACCGCTAGACAAAGTAATATTTCAAATTGATCAAAGTCAAGATTTCATTCCCGCTTTTTGGGGTTGTATACTAGGCGGTTTTATTCCCGTACCAGTTTCTATTGCGCCTGCCTATGAGCAGGTTAATAGTGCTGTTAATAAATTGCATAATGCTTGGCAAATGCTAGAACAACCTCTTGTTCTGACAAGCTCGAAGTTACTGCAAAGCCTTCGGGGATTACCAGCACTTCTAAATATAGAACAGTGGAAAGTAGAGACAGTAGATAATTTACGCCAAAACCAACCAGATAGCAATATTCATCAAAGTCAGGAAGATGATTTAGCACTACTATTACTCACTTCAGGTAGTACTGGTTTTCCTAAGGGTGTGATGTTAACTCATCGCAACCTCTTAAGTATGACGGCTGGCACAGCCCAAATGAACAAGTTCTCCAGTGATGACATTGTTTTGAACTGGATGCCATTAGAACACGTGGGTGCAATAGTATTTTTAGGACTAATGGCAGTTGATTTAGGTTGCAAGCAAGTCCATGTATCTACAGAGTACATTCTGCAAAATCCTATCCGCTGGTTGGAATTAATTGAGCGTCACAAAGCCTCTATTTCTTGGGCCCCAAACTTCGCTTTTTCCTTACTCAATGAACGTGCTAGTGAAATAAATCAACGCTCATGGGATTTATCTTCCATGCGCTTTTTAGTGAACGCTGGAGAGCAAATCGTACCGAAAACAGCACGTACTTTTCTGAAACTCTTTCAACCACATGGTTTACCACCTAATGCCATTCATCCAGCTTTTGGCATGTCTGAAACTTGCTCAGGAATAACTTGGTCTGATGGTTTTTCTTTAGAAACGTCATCAGATGAGATGTCATTTGTAGAACTTGGGCCACCAATTCCAGGAGCATCAATTCGCATCACTAACGAAAATAATCAAGTCGTTCCTGAAGGTACGATTGGGAAATTTCAAGTTAAAGGACTTTCTGTCACCTCTGGTTACTACAAAAATCTAGAGCGCAACCGCGAAGCCTTTACTGAAGATGGGTGGTTTAATACTGGAGATATCGGCTATTTACAGTCAGGACGCATCGTACTGACTGGCAGAGATAAAGATGACATTATTATCAATGGCATCAACTATTACAGTCACGAAATTGAGTCAGTAGTTGAAGAAGTTGAGGGTGTAGAAATATCTTATACGGCTGCTTGTGCCGTACAATTTTCTGATAGTAACGCAGATCAATTAGCAATCTTTTTTAATTCTGCTATTTCTGAGCAGAGCTTGTTAAAAGAAATCATCAAAAAGATTCGCGGCGCAGTTGTTAAAAATATTGGCGTTAATCCGAATTATATTATTCCTGTAAACAAGGAGATGATTCCCAAAACTGCTATTGGCAAGATTCAACGCGCCCAATTAAGCAAAATGTTTGTGGCGGGTGAATTCGATAGTATTATTCAACAGTTAGGTATTAATTTAGAAAATCCCAACTTACTACCAGATTGGTTTTATCGTAAAACATGGCGGCGAAAACTCCCTGTCAGCCAAAAGTCTGCAATTAATGGTAACTTCTTAGTATTTCTCGACCAGTTAGGATTAGGGGAATATTTGTGTGCAGAACTTCAACAGCAGGGGCTACCGTGGGTTGGTGTGGAAGCAGGAGGAGACTTTAGGCAAATAAGTAATAATCGCTATCAAATTGCGCCAAATAATCTCGAACATTATCAGCGTTTGCTATCTGCTTTGTCCGCTAACAGCTTTCAAATCGATAGAATTTTGCACCTATGGACTTATGACAGTTGTATTAATGAAGTTGACAGTTTAGAGTTCTTGGAACAGGCTCAAATTTATGGTGCTTTTAGTCTACTATCCTTAATTAAAGCGTTAGCTAATATTCAGAAATTTCAAAATTCTATTGAGTTATTAGTAGTTTCTAATTATACGCAGCTAGTATCATCTGCTGACGAGATTGCTTATGAGAAATCGCCACTGCTTGGGTTAGTGAAAGTCATCGGGCAGGAAATACCAGGATTAACTAGTCGTCATTTAGACTTAACAGTAGATGAAACTGCGGTAAATACAGAGTGTATTTTACAAGAATTGCGTATCTTATCAAAAGAACAAGAAGTGGCTTATCGCCAAGGAAAGCGTTGGATTACTCGATTAGAGAAAATAGATTTTAGCTCCCAACAAAAGCAAGATTTTGCTTTTAAACCAGGTGGAATGTATTTAATTAGCGGCGGTCTTGGGGGTGTTGGTGTTGAAATTGCTAAGTATTTGCTGAAGCATTACAAAACTAGGCTGCTGTTGGTTGGTAGGACTGAACTACCCGAAAGAAGTACATGGAACAACTATACAGGACAGTCTGATGCCATATCTCAAAAAATCGCGGCTTATCAAGAACTAGAACAGCTAGGTGGCGAAATCATCTATGAGGCTGTGGATGTCTGCGATAAGCAGCGTTTGCAACAGGTAGTTGAGCTGGCTAAGTCTAGTTGGGGGTGTCAATTAGATGGGGTGTTGCATCTAGCAGGAACTTATCAAGAGCGCAGTCTCATCGAAGAAACTCACGAAAGCTGGTCAGCAGCCTTACGCTCAAAAGTTGGGGGAGCTTGGGTACTGAATCAACTACTACTAGATCATCCCCAAGCAGTTTTCATCAGCTTTTCTTCGGTAAGTAGTTTCATGGGAGGCGCTGCTGTAGGCACATTTGTCGCAGCTAATCGGTTTCTAGAGAGTTTTGCATACTATCAGCGCACTCAGGGGTCGAACAGCTATTGCTTTAGCTGGAGTCTGTGGGATGGTATCGGCATTAGCCAGGATTCTCAAAGAAGCAAGTTAGCTCAAAAAGCGGGTTACTATGCCATGTCTGCACGACAAGGACTGTATTCTTTGCTCGTCGGTTTACATCATAATCAAGCGCAATTGTTAGTGGGATTAGATGCTAGTAACAGATATATCCGCCGTTATGTAGAAGATATTTACCCTCTCGAAAAACTAACGGCTTATTTTACTGCTAGTAATTCCTCGGTTGGGGAGCAATTGTCTAAATTAGTGGTGCGCGATCGCTTCGGCACACCCAGTAGTTGTAATTTTGTACAATTACAACAAATGCCGCTAACTAAGACAGGCACTATTGATTTAGATAAGCTTGCTAGAGGCGAGTTACACCAAAAAGCCGACCAAGCACAACCAGTATCAGACATTGAACGTCAAGTAGCACAGATTTGGCAAGAAGTCTTGGGTATTGAAGAAATCGGCATTCATGATAACTTCTTCGAGCTTGGAGGACATTCGCTACTGTTGGTACAGGCTCAGAGTAAATTGCAGGAGTTCTTTGGCGTTCCAGTATCCATTGTGGATATGTTTAAATATCCCAGCATCAGCACCTTAGCGAACTTCTTAAGCCAAGGGCAAACAGAATCGCCTGCTGTAGTGCAAGGTCAAAAACGCTCGAAGGTTCGGAGTTCTCGCCATTCTGTCGGCAACGCAGATGTCGCTGTCATTGGGATGTCCTGTCGTTTCCCTGGTGCAAATAATATTGATGAATTTTGGCAAAATTTATGCAATGGTGTGGAATCGATATCGTTTTTCAGCGATGAAGAAATTATCGCCGCAGGTGTAGATCCGGTGCTGGTGAAAAATCCGAACTACGTCAAAGCCAAACCAATATTAGCGGATGTGGAATCTTTTGATGCTGATTTCTTCGGCTACAGCACTAAAGAAGCAGAATTACTAGACCCGCAACAGCGGCTTTTACTCGAATGTGCCTGGGAAAGCTTAGAAACTGCTGGTTATAATCCTGTAACCTATGATGGTGCGATCGGGATTTATGCCGGCGCGGTGATGAACACTTATTTATTGAATAATGTTTATCCCAACCGCCATCAGCTTGATATTAACGATAATCTGCAAGTAGCAACCACCGATTCTATGGGTGGTTTGCAGATGATGGTGGCTAATGATAAAGATTATTTAACCACACGGATTTCTTATAAACTCAACTTGACTGGGCCGAGTGTGAATGTGCAAACCGCTTGCTCTACATCTTTGGTAGCAATTCACATGGCTTGTGCTAGTTTACTGAGTGGTGAAAGTGACATGGCTTTAGCTGGTGGGGTTTCTGTAAATGCACCCCAAAAGGTTGGCCATTTGTATCAAGAGGGCATGATTGTCACACCAGATGGTCATTGTCGGGCTTTTGATGCGAAAGCGCAGGGGACGATTTTTGGTAGTGGTGTGGGGCTTGTGGTTTTGAAGCGGTTAGAGGATGCGATCGCAGATGGCGATAACATCTATGCTGTTGTCAAAGGTTCCGCCGTGAATAATGACGGTGGTACAAAAGTTGGCTACATGGCTCCTAATGGAGATGGTCAAGCAGCCGTAGTCACAGAAGCAATGGCGATCGCTGGAATTGAGGCAGACACCATCAGCTACGTAGAAGCACACGGAACTGGTACACCTTTAGGAGATCCGATTGAAATTGGCGGACTAACTCAAGCATTTCGCGCTAGTACGCAGTCAAAAAACTTTTGTGCTGTTGGTTCAGTCAAAACCAATGTTGGCCATCTTCAGATAGCCTCTGGTGTGGTGGGTTTTATCAAAACAGTCTTGTCACTGTACCATAAGAAAATTCCACCAAGCCTGCACTTTGAACAACCCAATCCCCAATTAGATTTACCTAATACGCCTTTTTACGTTAATACTACGTTGAAAGATTGGCAGAGCGAAGGATATCCCCGTCGTGCTGGGGTGAATTCTTTAGGAATTGGTGGTACTAATTGCCATGTGATTTTGGAAGAAGCACCCTCTGGAAAGAGCAGGGGAGCAGGGGAGCAGGGGAGCAGGGGAGCAAGGGAGTGTCCTTTCCACTTGCTTACGCTTTCAGCAAAAACTCTGAGGGCTTTAGATGAATTGCGACATCGGTATCGGGAATTTTTGATATCGAATTCTGGAGTATCTATTGCAGATGTATGCCATACAGCGAATACAGGCCGGGAGCATTTTAACCACCGCCTGGCTGTTGTGGCTGACTCTAGGGAGGAGTTGGTAGAGAAACTGGCTAATTTGACATCTTCTCAGAGTGTCCAGTCTCATAACAAGCCAGCCCAAATAGCTTTTTTGTTTACTGGTCAAGGCTCCCAGTACATCAACATGGGTCGTCATCTCTACGACACCCAACCGATATTCCGCCAAACTTTAGAGCAGTGCGATGAAATTCTCCGCCCCTATCTGGAGCATTCTCTATTAGAGGTACTGTATCCTAGACAAGCTTTTGAGCATTTACTGAATCAAACTGCATATACTCAACCTGCCTTATTTGCGATTGAGTATGCCTTGTATCAACTATGGAAATCCTGGGGAATTGAGCCAGATGTCGTCATGGGGCATAGCGTTGGTGAGTATGTAGCGGCAACTGTAGCTGGTGTTTTTAGCCTGGAAGATGGACTAAAACTCATTGCCCATCGGGGACGGTTGATGCAGCAGTTACCATCTGGGGGTGAAATGGTTTCCCTGATGGCTAGTGAGGCGAAGGTGAAAGAAGTTATTGCAACCTATAATCAACGAGTAGCAATAGCAGCCATTAATGGCCCAGAAAGTGTAGTAATTTCTGGAACTAGGGAAGATATCGCCGTTGTTTGTCAGCAACTAGAAGCAGAGAAAATCAAAACCAAGCGTTTGCAAGTATCTCATGCTTTCCATTCGCCATTGATGACCCCGATGTTGGCTGAGTTTGAAGCAATAGCTAATCAAGTTATCTATAATCAGCCCCAAATTCAGTTAGTATCTAATGTTACTGGAGAATTGGCAGGCGATCGCATCACAACGCCGCAATACTGGGTGAACCATATCCGTCAAACAGTGCGGTTTGCTGATAGTATGCAAACATTACATACTCTTGGATATGGAGTATTCTTAGAAATCGGGCCGAAACCAGTTTTACTGGGCATGGGTCGTCAATGTTTGCCAGATGGTAAAGGGTTATGGCTACCTTCTTTACGTGAAGGCATACCAGAATGGCAACAATTACTCTCTAGTTTAGGTGAGTTATACGTAGCCGGAGCCAAAGTTAATTGGTTAGGACTGGAGCAAGATTATCCTCGCCGCAAAGTAGCACTACCAACCTATCCATTTCAAAGACAACGCTATTGGCTTGAACATACTCCACAACGGCATCAACAGCTACAACCAGCAAAACTGCATCCATTACTAGACAAAAAGCTCCAGTTGCCCTTAAGCAAGGAAATCTTGTTTGAAACTGAATTTAGTATTCAAACCTTACCGTTTTTAGCAGAGCATCAAGTTTATAACCAAGTTATCGTACCTGGAGCCTGTCATCTCTCCTTACTATTGGGTGCAGCAGAGTTGACTTTTGGCAGTGAGTCATCTCTGTTAGAAAATATTGTTTTCCCGCAAGCGTTGGCTATCTCCAAAGATAAAGCACGGACAGTGCAGTTAGTATTGTCTTTTGAGGAGAGTAGCGCATCTTTCCAACTGATTAGCTTTGATATAGGTGCAAATGGTAATACTCAGGTGAGTGAGTGGCTAGTTCATGCCACAGGTAAAATTTCCTCTGGCGTTAACACTGCACCAGAAACTATCTCTCTCCAACAGATACAGAAACGCTGTACTCAACAAATAGATTCAAAAGAAATTTATCAAAGTTGGCAAAAGCGACATATTCAATTAGGCGCAAGCTTCCAATGGCTTGATTCTATCTGGCGTGGAGAAGGAGAAGCCTTAGCACAACTCAAATGGCTTTCGACAATAGATAGCTTAGAGGAGTATCAATTATATCCAGGTCTTTTGGACTCATGCTTGCAACTGACCAGCCTTTTCTTCCCGGATGATGATACTTTTGTACCCTTCGCAATTGAGAGTTTTCAGTTTTACCAACGTCCTCAAAGTCAGCAGCTATGGTGTCATGCAGTACAAAGACAGTTAGAAAATTCCCATTCTGACAAGTTAATAACGGATATTAGACTGTTTGATACTTATGGAAAGTTAATTGCAGACATCAAAGGTTTAGAAGCCAAAAAAGCGACTCGCCAGTTGTTGCTGCATTCTCTGGAGCAAGATGTTGCAGATTGGTTATATGAAATTGAATGGCAAGCGGTGGAAAAAAGTCAATCTTTTGCCGTCCCTAGTGGTAGTTGGCTGATTTTGGCTGACCCAGAAGGACTAGGGCAACAACTGGCTAACCAATTGCAACAACAAGGAGCCGATTATATCCTAGTGTCTGCTGGTATTAGCTATCAGAAAATTGACCAGCAACATTATCAAATCGATCCTAGTTTCCCAGATCACTGGCAAAAATTAATCAGTGCCGTCAGCCAGCATGGAATAAGCAATATTATCCATCTGTGGAGTTACCAAGAGCAGTCGCAAAACTCCCTTGCAGCGTTAGAACAAGAACAACTTCTCAATTGCGGTAGTGTTTTACACCTAGTGCAAGCCAACTTCCCAACACCTCCTCGGCTATGGTTGGTGACTCGTGGTACTCAAGCGGTAGATAGCACATCGCTACAGCCAGTTCAACTGAGTGGGGCGGCATTATGGGGATTAGGTCGAGTCATTGCCCTAGAGCATCCGGAATTACAATGTGTGCGCTTAGATTTAGCTGCTGATGAGGACAATCTGCAATCGCTGTGGTCAGAAATTTGCTCTCCAGATGCAGAAGACCAAATAGCCATTCGTCACGGCAAACGATATGTAGCGCGACTGACGCGGCGCAAAGCCATTTCTGATAAGGACAAACAAATTGCGATCGCACCGCATCAACCTGTGCAATTAAAGCTATCTGAGTATGGTGTCTTAGATAATCTCTCGTTAGCAGCAATGACTCGTCGCCCACCGCAAAGCAACGAGGTGGAAATTCAAGTGCAAGCTAGTGCAGTCAATTTCCGGGATGTCCTGAATGCTTTGGGAATGCTGAAAGATTATTATGCCGAAAACATGGGCATTACCCAAGCGAGTGAGTTGACTTTTGGCTTTGAGTGTGCTGGAAATATCGTGGCTGTGGGAGAGAATGTTGACCATCTCAAAGTCGGGGATGCAGTTGTGGCATGGGTGACAACTCACGATGCCTTCAGCAGTTTTGTCACCTTACCAGCAACGACTGTAGAGAAAAAGCCCACCAACTTAAGTTTTCAGGAAGCGACGACTATACCTTTAGCATTTTTAACAGCCCACTACGGGTTGCACCATCTAGCAAAAATCCAACCAGGAGAACGAGTCTTAATTCATGCGGCGGCTGGTGGTGTGGGTTTGGCAGCAGTGCAGATAGCCCTAAGTGCTGGTGCAGAGGTATATGCGACTGCTTCGGTTAACAAGTGGGAATTTCTCAAATCAATGGGAGTCAAGCATATCATGAACTCCCGCAGCTTGGAGTTTGCTGATGAGGTGATGAGTCTGACACAGGGACAAGGCGTAGACGTTGTTCTCAATAGCTTGAATGGTGAATTTATCAACAAAAGCATACAAGTGCTGGCTCATGAGGGAAGATTTGTCGAAATCGGCAAAATTGGCATCTGGGATGAGAGCCAAGTCAAAGCCCTAAGAGATGATATTTCATATTTTGCTTTTGATTTAGGGGAAGTTCACCATCAGCATCCTGCTTTAATTTCCCCGATGTTGCAGCACCTAATAGAACAATTCCAAACAGGTACTCTCAAGCCTTTACCTCAAACAGTATTCCCCTTAGAACAAGTAGTAGATGCTTTCCGTTATATGGCAGCAGCCAAGCACATCGGTAAAGTAGTAGTATCAATGCCGCAAATCACTACATCAGCTAATGAAGGGCAATTATCTATACAACCAGACGCGAGTTATTTAATTACTGGTGGATTAGGTGCATTGGGTTTAGAGATAGCCCAGTGGTTGGTAGAAAAAGGCGCGCGACACTTGGTATTAATTGGGCGAAGTGGGGTATCTGTTGTTGCAAAACAAAGAATATCCAGCTTTGAAAAATCAGGTGCAAAAGTTCTGGTATTACAAGCGGATGTTTCTCAACCTCATCAAGTGGCTGAAGTTCTAGAAAAAATCCACTCAGAGCTACCGTCACTCAAGGGAATTATACATACAGCAGGAGTACTAGATGATGGAGTATTGCAGCAGCAATCCTTAGAACGCTTTGGGCGAGTGATGGCTCCCAAAGTGGCAGGTGCATGGAATCTCCATACTTTCACCCAACATCTACCACTAGACTTTTTTGTCTGTTTCTCGTCGATGAGTTCGCTGATTGGCTCTCCAGGACAAGGCAACTATGCAGCCGCCAATGCTTTTATGGATACTTTATGCCATTATCGCCAAGCTTTGGGTTTGCCTGGAATAAGTATTAACTGGGGGCCTTGGTCACAAGTGGGTATGACAGCTAACTTAGATAGCCGAAATCAAAATCGCATACAGATGAGTGGTATTGGTACAATTGCGCCGCAACAGGGATTAACTGTGCTAGAGCAATTGTTGAACCAATCTTCTGCTCAAGTAGCAGTAATACCCTTCAACTGGTCGGAATTTTTGAGTAAATCGAGTTTTGGTTCGCCGTTCTTTGCTAACTTTAGCTACACCTTAGCCAAGAAAGTTGAACAATCTGATTTTCGTACTCGATTAGAAAAGGCTAATGCAAGCGATCGCCAATCATTTTTAATTGAGCATATTTCCTCACAAGTCGCTAAAGTGCTAGGGCGTAATCTCTCAAACCGAGATATGGAACTAGGGTTTTTTGAACTAGGGATGGATTCTCTGACTGCTGTTGAATTGCGAAACCGTCTGCAAAACTCTTTAAAATGCTCTGTTCCTGCAAATTTAGCTTTTGATTATCCTACGGTTGCCAAGTTGGCTAATTATTTGGCATTACAAATTTTTCCTCTAGATGTTGATCAAGAATTTGCTTCTAGCCAGAGCAAAGATAGTGAGCAATTTCAGTTAGTGAATCTGGAAAACAGCGATTGGGTGGAGTTAGAACTATGAGCTTGGTTGAATTTTTACAAGACCTTTCTTTTAAAGGGGTTAAGTTAGGGCATGAAGGAGAAAAATTGCGTATTGGTGGTTCTAAGTCGCTGTTAACTCCTGATATAGTTGCTCAACTACAGCAGCACAAAACTGAGATTTTAGGGTTACTACGCGATCGCCCAGATATTTTAAATACTTATCCTCTTTCCTACGGTCAACAAGCTCTGTGGTTTTTATGGCAATTAGCACCTGAAAGTCCAGCTTACAATATGGCGTTTACTTGTCGTATCTGTTCGCAGGTAAATGTCACGACTTTGCAAAAAACCTTTCAACTCCTGATTGACCGCCATCCCCAGTTGCGTACCACCTTTTATAAGCAAGGGAATCAAGTTGTTCAACAGATTCATCCAAGTCAGCTACCAGATTTTCAACAAATAAATGTCTCCAGTTGGAGCGAGCAGGAACTTGAGCAAAGAGTTATTCGGGAATATAAGCAACCCTTCGACCTCGAAAATGGGCCAGTAATCCGGGTACGTTTATTCACTTCTTCACCACAGGAACACATCCTGTTGATGTCGATACACCATATTGCTTTTGATGGTTGGTCGATGGCATCACTGCTGGAAGAATTAATCACAAGCTATCCTGCACTAGAGTCAGGGAATCAGCCATCTCTAACTCCTCTTAAGCACTCTTACATTGATTTCATTCGTTGGCAAAAAGAATTATTAAACACTGCCCAAGGAGAAAAGCTCTGGAACTACTGGCAGCAACAACTAGCAGGGGAATTACCTGTACTTAATCTGCCAACAGACCGGCCACGACCACCCATCCAAACCTATAACGGTGCTTCCCATCACTTTAGCCTCTCCCCAGACCTTAGCGAAAAACTCAAAAAATTAGCTCAAAAAGAAGGCGTTACCCTATATATCCTGCTTCTAGCGTCATATCAGGTTCTCCTGTATCGTTATACAGGGCAAGAGGATATTCTAGTTGGTGTTCCTACTTCGGGTAGAACTCAGACAGAATTTGCGTCAATTGTCGGCTACTTTGTCGGTCTAGTTGTTACAAAGGCAAATCTTTCAGAAAATCCCAGTTTTAGGGACTTTCTGGTTCAAATTCGTCACACACTATCACAAGCACTGGCACATCAAGATTTTCCCTTTGCTTTACTGGTAGAACGATTGCAGCCACAGCGCGATTCCAGTCGCTCTCCAATTTTTCAAACTGTATTCAACTTTATTCTCCAAAATTTGGGGCAGTTTGAGCATGCACAAAAACTTTTGTTAAAAGGTGGAGTAGATAAAGAAGGATTTATCCTCGAACCTTTTGAAATTCCTCAGATGCAGGGTCAGTTCGATCTAAATTTGACACTTTCAGAAGGAAGTTCTTCTTTAACTGGGATTTTGCAGTACAACGCTGACCTTTTTGATGCCAGCACAATTACCCGAATGGTAGGGCATTTTGTAACGTTACTTGAAGGGATTGTGGCAAATCCACAACAGCCAATTTCCCAATTGCCTCTATTGACACAATCTGAGCAACAGCAGTTATTAGTAGAGTGGAACAACACTCAAGCAGATTATTCTCAGGATAAGTGTATCCATCAGCTGTTTGAGGCGCAGGTAGAGCATACACCCGATGCTGTGGCAGTTGTGTATGAAAATCAACAACTGACTTACCAAGAGTTAAATACTCGCGCTAACCAGTTAGCGCATTACTTACGCTCATTGGGTGTAAAATCAGATACTTTAGTTGGGTTGTGTGTAGAGCGATCGCTCTTAACAATCGTGGGGATACTGGGCATTCTCAAAGCGGGTGGTGCTTACGTGCCACTTGACAGTGAGTATCCCCAAGACCGCTTGAGCTTTATGTTAGAAGATGCTCAAGTTTCTGTGCTACTTACCCAACAAGGATTACTCAACAAACTGCCAGAACATAGCGCAAAGCTTGTTTGCATAGACAGCGATCGCTCGACAATAGCGCAACATAGCAATAAAAACCCAGAAAATACCGCAACACCGGATAATTTAGCTTATGTTATCTACACTTCTGGTTCCACAGGTAAACCCAAAGGCGTTTTAGTCAATCACGCTAATGTAACTCGTCTATTTGCAGCTACAGACGCTTGGTATAACTTCAATTCTGATGATGTGTGGACAATGTTCCACTCTTATGCTTTCGATTTCTCTGTGTGGGAAATTTGGGGTGCATTGCTGTATGGTGGACGGCTGGTAGTAGTGCCGTATTTAGTGACGCGATCGCCCGAATCTTTCTACAATTTATTGTGTCAAGAAAAAGTCACAGTTCTCAATCAAACACCATCAGCATTCCGCCAGTTAATTCAAGCCGAAAGTGCGATCGCCACTGCTGCCCCTTCATTGAACTTACGTTTAGTAATTTTCGGTGGAGAAGCCTTAGAACTCAAGAGTTTACAACCTTGGTTTGAGCGACATGGCGACACCTCACCTCAATTAGTGAATATGTACGGGATTACAGAAACCACCGTACACGTTACCTATCGCCCATTGAGCAAAGCCGATTTGCAAAGTACGGCAAGTGTAATAGGTCACCCAATACCCGACTTACAAGTATATGTACTAGATGAATATTTACAGCCAGTACCCATAGGCGTTACGGGTGAAATGTATGTTGGTGGAGAAGGGGTAGCACGTGGTTATTTGAATCGTTCCGAATTGACACAACAACGGTTTATTTCTCATCCTTTTAGCAATAACCCTCAAGCACGACTATACAAAACAGGTGACTTGGCTCGGTATTTAGCCAATGGCGAGTTAGAGTATTTAGGACGCATCGATAATCAAGTAAAAATTCGCGGTTTCCGGATTGAGTTGGGCGAAATTGAGGCATTACTGGCTTCTCACCCAGGCATTTGGGAAAGCGTGGTCATAGTCCGAGAAGATGAACCGGGCGACAAACGTTTAGTAGCTTACGTAGTGCCGCAGACCGAACAATCTCCTACAGTCCCAGAACTGCGTCAGTTTATTAAGGCAGAACTGCCAGAGTACATGATTCCCAGTGCTTTTGTGTTGCTGGAATCCTTACCTCTCACCTCTAACGGCAAAATAGACCGCCGCGCTCTACCAAAACCAGAGTTAGACAGCACGCTGTTAGAAAAATATGTTGCACCACGTACTCCAACTGAAGAAATACTGGCACAAATTTGGGCGCAAGTGCTGAAAGTAGAGCGTGTAGGCATTCATGATAATTTCTTTGAACTTGGAGGACACTCTCTACTAGCAACCCAACTGCTTTCACGTATTCGTACCAACTTTAAAGTAGAACTAGCATTACGTGAGTTATTTGCCGCATCGACAGTAGCCCAATTAGCACAATCAATTGGGCAGTTACAACAACAAGGTTTAGAACTAACTTACCCGCCCATTTTAAGGCGGACAATGGATACAAAATTGCCACTGTCTTATGCACAACAGCGTTTGTGGTTTTTAGACCAATTTGAACCGAATAGCCCCTTTTACAACATTCCTATGGCTTTGCGGCTAGTGGGAAATTTGAATCAAGCAGCCCTAAAACAAAGCTTACAAGAAATAATTGCTCGCCACGAAGCATTACGTACTAACTTTATTACAGTTGATGGCAAACCTTCTCAAGTTATTCAAACAGAAATTATTTGGACAGTTTCAGTTGTTGATTTGCGGCATTTATCGACAACAGAACAAGAAATTACTAGCCAACAATTGGTGCAACAACAAATTACTCAACCTTTCGATTTAGCCAAAGAATCGTTAATTAGAGCGACATTAGTAGTGCTGAATGAGACAGAACAGGTTTTGTTAGTGTGTATGCACCATGTTGTCTCTGATGGTTGGTCAATGGGTGTGTTTGTCTCGGAATTAGTAGCACTATATAACGCCTATTCTCAAGGTCAGCAGTCAACCTTAGCACCATTGTCAATTCAGTATGCAGATTTCGCTATTTGGCAGAGACAGTGGATGCAAGGGGAAGTATTACAAAGGCAATTAAATTACTGGCAACAACAACTAAAAGATGCACCAGCTTTATTGTCGCTCCCCACAGACCGACCCAGACCACCTGTGCAGACTTACAACGGCACACATCAAGAATTTGCACTGTCTGTTGAACTAACTAATCAGCTGACAAAACTCAGCCAAGAACAAGGGGTAACTTTGTTCATGACGCTGTTGGCTGCCTTTGATACCCTGCTTTATCGCTATACAGGGCAGGAAGACATACTGGTGGGTTCGCCCATTGCTAACCGCGATCGCTCAGAGATAGAAGGGTTAATTGGCTTTTTTGTCAATACCTTAGTCATGCGTACCAACTTAACAGGTAATCCCAGTTTTAGTGAATTACTTGGTCGTGTCCGAGAAATAGCAATGGAGGCATACACTCATCAAGACTTACCGTTTGAAATGTTGGTGGAAGCATTGCAGCCAGAACGCAATCTCAGTTATACACCACTGTTTCAGGTAATGTTTGTTCTCCAGAATGCGCCCACATCTGAATTAGAACTAACTGGGTTGACCGTAAATCGATTGCCAATCAGAGGCACAACTTCCAGGTTTGATTTAACTTTATCGATGGAATACACTCCTACTGGATTAGCAGGGTGGTGGGAGTACAACACAGACTTGTTTGATGCTAGTACCATCGATCACATGACAAGTCATTTTGTCACATTACTGGAAGGTATTACTGCTAATCCAAAACAACGCATTTCTCAAATGCCACTGCTAACAGCAGGTGAGCAACAGCAGTTATTAGTGGAGTGGAACGATACTTTTGTAGATTATCCACTACATAAGTCCATCCATCAGTTATTTGAAGAGCAAGTGGAACTGACACCCGATGCAGTAGCGGTGGAGTTTGGAAATCAACAACTTACTTACAAGCAATTAAACTACCGCGCTAACTCTTTGGCACACTACTTACGCTCATTAGGCGTAAAACCAGATACCTTAGTTGGTCTATGTGTCGAACGTTCTTTAGAAATGGTCATCGGACTGCTGGGGATTCTCAAAGCTGGTGGAGCATATGTACCACTTGATCCAGAATATCCGAGCGATCGCTTGAGCTTTATTTTAGATGATACTCAAGTTAAAGTTTTACTGACTCAACAGCGACTTATTGACAGACTGCCCCCAAATCAGGCAAAACTTGTTTATTTAGATACTGACGCTGAAGATATTTCTCTGTGCTGCACAGAGAACATAATTTCTGGCGTACAACCCAATAACTTAGTCTATATAATTTACACTTCCGGTTCCACAGGACAACCTAAGGGTATAGCCATGAGTCAGCTTGCCCTTTGCAATCATATCTTGTGGCATCGGGACAATCTCAAAATTGCTCGTGACGCAAAAACCCTGCAATTTGCTTCGGTTAGCTTTGATGTCTCCTTCCAGGAAATCTTCACTACCTGGTGTTCTGGCGGTACATTGTTTTTAATTACAGAAGAATTACGCCGTGATGCTTTAGGACTGTTAGGTTTTCTGCAAGAGAAACAAATTCAGAGAATGTTTCTCCCTGTTGTTGGCTTACAGCAACTAGCAGAAGTTGCCTTGGGGAATGACATAGTTAATACTGGTTTGCGGGAAATTATTACTTCTGGAGAACAGTTGCAAATTACGCCAGCGATATCTGGCTGGTTGAGTAAACTAACTGATATTACTCTACACAATCAGTATGGGCCATCAGAAAGCCATTTAGCCACCAGTTATACCCTACCTGACTTCATAGACACTTGGCCGCTACTACCTTCCATTGGGCGACCTATTTCTAACACCCAAATCTACATCCTCGATAAATATCTACAGCCTGTACCTGTGGGTGTTCAAGGAGAAGTGTACATTGCAGGTGCGCTTTTAGCCCAAGGTTACTTTAACCGTCCTGAGTTAACACAAGAGAAATTTATTCCAAATCCTTTTGAGAAGGCAGGAGGCAGGAGGCAGGAGGCAGGAGGGAGTAGATTATATAAAACGGGGGATTTAGCGCGTTATTTACCTGACGGGAAGCTTGAATCTTTAGGACGTATTGATAATCAAGTCAAAATTCGGGGTTTCCGCATTGAGTTGGGCGAAGTTGAAGCGGTACTGGGTCAACTAAGTGATATACAAGCGTCTTGTGCGGTTGTCCGTGAGGATACACCGGGCGATAAACGCCTAATCGCTTATATTGTGCCGCAACCAGAGCAGACAATCTCTATTAGCGAAGTACGTAACTTCCTTAAGGAAAAGTTACCAGAGTATATGGTTCCAAGTGCAATAGTTATCTTGGAGACTCTACCGCTTTCTCCTAACAGGAAACTAGACCGCCGCGCTTTACCTGCACCTGATTTACACAACCAATTATCGGATCGGTATGTCGCCCCACGTAACCCAATTGAGGAAATTGTGTCAGTAATTTGGGCGCAAGTGCTGAAAGTTGAGCCAGTTGGTATTCACGATAATTTCTTTGAACTTGGCGGACATTCTCTACTAGCAACGCAACTAGTTTCCCGCGTGCGTAGTAGCTTGAATATAGAATTACCCTTGCGGAGCGTATTTGCTGCGCCAACGGTTGCTGAATTATCCCAACACATTCAACAGTTGCAGCAACAGGATCTAACAACATCAGCCATCTTACCAAGAACAAAAGATGCAGAGTTACCACTGTCTTATGCTCAACAGCGTTTGTGGTTTTTAGACAAGTTAAATCCCAATAGTCCCTTCTATAACTTACTTGTTGCTTTGCGTCTAGTTGGAACTTTCAATCAAACTGCCTTAGAACACAGCTTACAAGAAATTATTTATCGTCACGAAGCATTACGCACTAACTTCATTACAGTTGATGGACAACCTTCTCAAGTGATTAGGGAACAGGGGTTAGTATCAGTATCAATTGTTGATTTGCAGCATCTACCGACAAGCGAAAAAGAAATCGCTTTGCAGCAATTAGCGCAACAACAAGGGCAACAACCTTTTAACCTAGTAGATGAATCATTAATCAGGACAACATTAGTACGGTTGTCCGAGAGAGAATACGCCTTGTTAGTGTTTATACATCACATTGTCTTTGATGGTTGGTCAATGGGTGTGTTTGTCCAAGAATTAATGGCACTATACAATGCTTATTCTCAAGGTCAGCCGTCACCTTTAACGCCATTGCCGATTCAGTATGCAGATTTTGCAATTTGGCAAAGACAGTGGTTACAAGCAGATGTATTACAAAAGCAACTAAATTACTGGCAAGAGCAACTAAAAGATGCACCAGCCTTGTTATCCCTACCGACAGACCGACCAAGACCGCCTGTGCAAACTTTCGTGGGCGCATATCAAAAGTTTCTAATTTCAGATGGGTTAACTGATGGGTTGACAAAACTGAGCCAAGAGCAAGGTTGTACTCTGTTTATGACGCTGTTGGCAGCATTCGATACCCTGCTTTATCGCTACTCAGGGCAAGAAGATATTTTGGTGGGTTCACCAATTGCTAACCGCGATCGCTCGGAGATAGAAGGGTTAATTGGCTTTTTTGTCAACACCCTAGTCATGCGTACCAACTTGGCAAACAATCCCAGTTTTTTGCAGTTGTTGAATCACGTTCGAGAAGTAGCTTTGGGAGCATACTCTCATCAGAATTTGCCGTTTGAAATGTTGGTGGAAGCATTACAACCAGAACGGAATCTCAGCCATACGCCTCTGTTTCAGGTGGTGTTCAACCTTCAGAATTCACCAGTACAGGAATTAGAGCTTGCTGGGTTAACTGTTAGTTCATTGCCAGTAGAAAGTACAACTACAAAGGTTGATTTGGCTTTATCGATGGAAAACACTACCCAAGGATTGTTGGGTGTGTGGGAGTACAATACTGACTTGTTTGATGCCAGCACAATTGAAAGAATGACTGGTCATTTTGTAACATTGCTGGAAGCAATTGTCACCAATCCTCAAGAGCGAATTTCCCAATTACCCCTGCTGACAGCAGTTGAGCAGCAGCAGTTATTGGTTGATTGGAATAATACATGGCTGGACTACCCTGAAAATAAGTGTATCCATCAATTATTTGAGGAACAGGTTGAGCGTACACCGGATGCTGTGGCAGTGGTGTTTGAGAATCAACAACTCACCTACCAACAGTTGAATTGTCGTGCTAACTCTTTAGCTCATTACTTGCGCTCATTCGGTGTAAAACCAGATACGCTGATAGGTATTTGTGTAGAGCGTTCTTTAGATATGGTAGTGGGACTACTGGGCATTCTCAAGGCTGGTGGTGCATATCTGCCACTTGACCCTGAGTATCCACCTGAACGCCTGAGCTTCATGTTAAAAGATGCTCAAGTTTCGCTACTGTTAACTCAGCAGCGACTCGTTGATAAACTTCCTCCAAATCAAGCAAAAGTTGTTTGTTTAGATGCAGTTTGGTCACAAATTGCCCAAAACAATCAAGATAACCCAGACAGTGGAGTTAGAGCTTTTCATCTGGCTAATGTGATTTACACTTCAGGCTCAACAGGTAGACCGAAAGGTGTGATGGTTGAGCATAAAGGACTATGCAACTTAGCTCAAGCTCAAATTCAAACGTTTGGCTTGACTTGGGATAGTCGCGTTCTTCAGTTTGCCTCCTTCAGTTTTGATGCTTCTATTTGGGAAATCGTCATGGCTTTTGGCTCAGGTGGAACGCTGTATCTGGGAACCAAAGACTCTCTATTGCCAGGAAAGCCATTAATTGAGCGATTACGTGATTATGCAATTACTCATGTCACCCTACCACCATCGGCACTAGCAGTTATGCCCGTGGATGAACTGCCAGCATTGCAAACAATCATTGTTGCCGGAGAAGCTTGTCCTGCGGAATTAATCAAGCAATGGTCTGTGGGCAGAAACTTCTTTAACGCCTACGGGCCGACAGAAGCGACTGTCTGTGCAACGATCGCCAAATGCACCCCAGAAGATGAGAAAATATCGATTGGAAAAGCGATCGCCAATACACAAGTTTACATCCTAGACCAAAATTTACAACCAGTACCCGTCGGTGTGCCAGGAGAGTTGCACATCGGTGGAGTCGGGTTAGCCAGAGGCTACCTCAACCGTCCCGAATTAACTCAGGAAAAATTCATTCCTAACCCCTTTGAAAGAGGCAGGGGGCAGGGAGCAGGGAGCAGGGGGACACATCAGCACTCAGCACTCGGCACTCAGCACTCAGCACTTTTATATAAAACTGGAGATTTGGCGCGTTATTTACCAGATGGCAATATTGAATATTTGGGACGAATTGATAACCAAGTAAAAATACGCGGTTTCCGCATTGAATTGGCAGAAATAGAAAACTTATTGGGACAGCATGGTGATGTACAAAACTGTTGTGTCATTGCTCATGAAGGAACCCCAGGTAATAAGCGTTTAATTGCCTATGTAGCGCCACAAAAAGATGTCACACTCACAACCGAAGAACTCCGTCAATTCTTGGCTAATCAATTGCCTGGTTATATGGTTCCAGCCGCTTTTGTCATACTAGAGTTCTTACCTTTGACACCTAACGGTAAAGTAGACCGTCGCGCTCTGCCTAACCCAGATTTACACCAAGAATCATTAGATTATGTAATGCCAAATACAGAAGTAGAAAGAATTATTGCTGGCATTTGGCAAAAAGCATTAGCTCTAGAAAATGTAGGAATTTACAATAATTTCTTTGAGTTTGGAGGTCATTCATTACTCCTAGTAAAAATCAATCAACAACTACAAAAAGAATTGGGTTTTGAACTATCAATAGTTGATATGTTTAACTACCCAACTATCCATAGCCTCAGCCAATATTTAGCTAGTAAAACCCAAAAAGAAAAAACTATTAAGGAAAACAATTATCGAACTCAAGCCCAGAGTGAAATTAAAGCTATCAGAAAACAGCAATTACAATCCAGACAACAATATCGCTCTCAGAAAAAAGGTGGAAGATGACAAATATAGTGCATGAAAATAACGAATTTAATAATTCTGAAATAGCAATAATTGCTGTTGCTGGTAGATTTCCTGGCGCAAAAGATATTGAATCATTTTGGCACAATCTACGAGAAGGTGTAGAGTCTATCTCTTGGCTGACAGATGAAGAATTAATCAACTCTAGTGTTTCTGTTGATTTACTAAGTAATCCGAGTTATGTAAAAGCAAGCGGTGTTCTAGAAGATATTGAATTGTTTGATGCAAATTTCTTTGCTTATAGTGCCAAAGAAGCTGAGTTAATAGATCCACAACAACGCCTATTTTTAGAATTAGCTTGGGAAGCTGTCGAAAAAGCTGGTTATGACCCGCAAACCTACAATGGTTTAATTGGGGTTTATGGTGGTGTGGGGATGAACAGGTATTTTCTCAACAATATCTATTCTCATCATCAATTACTAGGAACGTTTGACCCCGTACAGCTAGGAATATCCAACGATAAAGATTTTTTACCGACAAGAGTTGCATATAAACTCGATTTGACTGGCCCCGCAGTCAACGTGCAAACAGCCTGTTCTACTTCTTTGGTTGCTGTTCATGTAGCGTGTCAAAGTCTTTTAAATGGTGAATGTGACATAGCTTTAGCAGGTGGTGTGACTCTGTGTATTCCTCAAAAAATAGGTTATTTGCATCAAGAGGGAATGATTCTGTCTCCTGATGGACACTGCCGTACTTTTGATGCTAAGGCACAAGGAACGATCGCAGGTAGCGGTGCTGGTATTGTGGTATTAAAAAGATTACAGGATGCAATCAGCGATCGCGACCACATCCATGCAATCATTAAAGGTTCAGCCATTAATAACGATGGTGCAACAAAAGTCGGCTACACTGCTCCTAGTGTTAGCGGACAAGCCGCAGTCATTGGTGAAGCTCAAGCTATAGCTGGTGTAGATGCCGAAACAATTTCCTACATCGAAGCTCATGGTACAGCGACACCTTTAGGAGACCCGATAGAAATTGCCGCTTTAACTCAAGCTTTTAATCAAACCACCGATAAAAAAGGTTTTTGTGCCATCGGTTCAGTCAAAACCAACTTCGGACATTTGGATACAGCCGCAGGTGTGGCAGGTTTAATTAAGACGGTGTTAGCACTGCAACATAAAATGCTGCCTCCTAGCTTGCACTTCGAGACACCTAACCCCAAAATTGATTTTGCTAACAGTCCTTTTTATGTCAACACAACTCTAAAGGAATGGAAAACAGATAACACTCCTCGCCGTGCTGGCGTTAGTTCCTTTGGGATGGGGGGGACGAATGCTCATGTGATTTTAGAAGAAGCACCAAGTCAAGTCAAAAGTCAAAAGTCAAAAGTCAAAAGAGAATATTTGTTGTGTCTGTCGGCTAAGACTACAAGTGCGCTGGAGAAGGCGACGGCTAATTTAATCACACATTTAAAAGAGCATTCAGAACTTGATTTAGGCGATGTAGCTTATACCCTTAATAGTGGTCGCAGGGGTTTTAATTATCGACGGATGTTAGTTTGCCGTGACTTAGAAGATGCTGTCAAGGGTCTAGAGTCAAAACAAGTATTTACCAACTATACAGAGATTACAGAACGACCTGTTGTTTTCATGTTTCCCGGTCAAGGTTCTCAGTACGTCAACATGGCGCGGGAAATTTATGAAACTGAGGCAGTATTTAAAGAACAAGTTGATTATTGTTCAGAATTCCTTCAACCCTTACTAGGATTAGATTTACGTCATATTATTTATTCTAGTGATGAAAAGATTGATGAAGCGTCAAAGCAACTTCAACAAACTGCGATCGCCCAACCTGCTATTTTTGTAATTGAGTATGCCTTAGCTAAATTATGGCAGTCTTGGGGAGTGGAAGCGCAAGCTGCGATCGGTCATAGTATTGGCGAGTATGTAACCGCAACTTTAGCAGAAGTTTTCTCTTTAGAAGATGCCTTATCTCTAGTAGCAGCACGCGGACAGCTAATGCAGCAACTCCCCACAGGTGCAATGCTTTCGGTTCCCCTCTCCGCAGACAAAATACAACCTCTGTTAGGACAAGAACTTTCTGTTGCAGCAATTAATCAACCATCACAATGCGTAGTTTCCGGTTCCATAGCAGCAATAGATACACTACAAAATCAGCTTGCGGCTCAAGGAATTGAATCTCGTCGTCTGCATACTTCCCATGCCTTCCATTCGCAAATGATGGAACCAATCTTAGAGGCATTTACAGAGCAAGTTGAAAAAGTTACTTTAAATCCGCCAAAACTGCCTTATATTTCCAACCTAACTGGTACTTGGATTACAACTACCCAAGCCACAAATCCTGAATACTACACTCAACATCTACGTTCTACAGTGCTGTTTGCTTCTGGTATTGAGAAGTTATTAGCAAAACCAGAGCAAGTCTTACTAGAATTAGGCCCAGGACATACATTAGCTACATTAGTTAAAAGACATCCAGACAAACCACCTGCACAAACTGTCTTAACCTCAGTACGTCATCCTCAAGAAAAGCAATCCGATATTCATGTTTTATGCAATACATTTGGTCAACTCTGGTTGGCTGGTGTCAAAGTAGATTGGTTTGGATTTTATAGTCAGGATGAGTATTATCATATTCCCTTACCGACTTATCCCTTTGAACGTCAACGTTATTGGATCGATCCGCCACAAAAAACAGCTTGGGAAAATTCGCAAATACCTGCGACATCACAACTGTGGAACCTGCTTACACAAGCAGGTCAAAAGCAAGCGAGTGTTAGAAATGCAGAACTCGACGAGTTAACCTATCAGGAAAATAGACAGTGGTTAGATGGTTTATGTACAGCTTACATTAACTCTGCATTCCAACAATTAGGGGCTTTTAGTAATTCTCAAGACAAGTATGCTTTAGAGAATTTATTGGAGAAATATCATATTTCTCCCCGCTATGAGCAATTGTTTTCTAGATGGTTACAAATATTAGTCGAACAAAAACAACTACAACAACAAGAAGGATTATTTACTGGACTAGTACCATGTTCCCAAAATTATATTCATGAACATTTAGAACAAGTTAGAACAAGGTTTGCTGGTTCATCTTTAATAGATTTAGATTTAATCCAAAGTTGTGGTGAAAATTTAGCGACTATTATTACTGGTGAACAAGAACCATTAGAGATTTTCAATGAACTGGTTTACCAAAAAGAAAACAAACCTTCATATTCAGAATCTGCTTTAATTACTTACTACAACTCTATTGTGTGTTCCAGCTTGGAGCAGCTAATCAAATCATTACCATCATCTGTTCAACTGAGAGTTTTGGAAATCGGCGCGGGTACTGGTGTCACTACACAAGCATTATTACCTGTATTGCCACCTCAACAAACCAGCTATACTTTTACGGATATTGGTAGTGGTTTCCTAACTCAAGCGCAAGAGAAATTTAAAGACTATCCATTTGTTGAATATCGCTTACTAGACATAGACAAGTCGCCAACCGAACAAGGTTTTGAAAAGTACAGCTTTGATATCATCATCGCTACTAATGTTTTGCACGCCACTCGGAATATAGATCAAACTTTCCATCATGTACGCTCTTTGTTAGCTCCTGGCGGCTTCCTTTTAATGTGGGAAATAACTCAGCCGAAAATCGACTTTGATATTAGTTGGGGTCTGCTTTTAAAACCATTAGATGATAAAAGACGTAGCCCAGGTCAGCCTTTTATTATCTTAGACCAGTGGTTTGAAGCATTACGAGAGCAAGATTTTGTACAAGTTGCTGCTTTTCCTGAAACTGAAGCAATTGAACATCAGGTTATTATGGCTGTTGCTTCTGCATCAACCGCATTTAGTACAAAATCTGGGCAGAAAGAATCAGAAATTCTATTACAAATAAAGCCAGAAACTTTTGAGTCAGAAAAATTATCAGCAAACTATTCAAGACCCAATTTACCTAATTCTTATGTAGCTCCTCGTGATGCAACTGAGCAGAAAATTGCTGGTATCTGGCAAGAATTATTAGGAGTAAAAGAGGTAGGCATCCATGATAACTTTTTTGAATTAGGAGGAGATTCTTTAATAGCTGTGCAAGTACTATCCCGATTAAGAAATGCTTTTTCTATTAAATTAACTGTTGCCAGTTTGTTTGAATCTCCCACAATAGCTGAAATTACATCCAAGCTACAAGAACAACTCCAACTAGATACCAACTTAAGTACGAATGAGCGAGAAGAAATTGCAATTTAGATAAATTTCTCCTCAATCCCTGTTGTGACAAGTTCAGTTTGTCTTTGGTAAAGCGATCGCCGCAGGCTTGAACTCCAACTTTTTACTCCCACACGGAGAGGGACAAAAATATTCTGAGTTTTTAACTAAAAATTTAGGATTTTCAAGTCTCTCTCTTACTCTTCTGCGCTCTTTTTAAGAAGGTTAGGGGATATAAGCGGGTATTTTAATAGCAGTTGAGTAGTTCAGGCGCAGAACCTAGTGCCGGACAAGTTAGTAATTATTCATTAAATTAAGTAGTTTCTTAAATGTCTTAACTGTCTTATTAAATGTCTTAAGTGTCTTAAATGTCCTCTTTTCTAACATCTTAAATGTCTTAACTGGCATTGCATTTTATTGGTAAAAATGGGATCATCTGTCTACTGATAATTTAAAAAAGTAAAGTTTATAATAATTAACTAGTAATAATTTCAATTTCTAGACAGTAAGTTTAGCAATTAAATCAATATGCAATAAATATAATAAATTGCAATTTAAATAGGAAAAAATATTTGATAGGGATTAAGAATTAGGTGATTGGAGGTAATTTTTCTGTGAATATTGAGCAATGGGTAGCTGACCTTAGTAACCAGGGTGTTAAGTTGTGGGTTGAAGGTGAGCAGTTACGTGCTAATGCTCCAAAAGGAGTATTGACATCAGAAACTCGTAACTTATTGGCTCAGAACAAAGCAGAAATTATCTTGTTTTTGCAAGAGAAAAATGCCGCCACCAATACAGATTTAACTCTAATTAAAAGCGATCGCCCTCAAAACTTACCTCTATCTTATGCTCAAGAACGACTCTGGTTATTAAACCAATTAGAACCAGATAGTCCTTTCTATAATGAACAAACAGCAATAAAACTTCACGGTCAATTAAACACTGTGGCACTAGAGCAAAGCCTCAACAAAATTATTGCTCGCCACGAAGTTTTACGTACCAACTTCCGCACCATCAACGAACAGCCAGTCCAGGTCATTGCTGATAAATTAACTCTCACTGTGCCAGTAATAGACTTAACAGCATTACCTGAAAGTGAAAGAGAAATTGCTTGTCAACAAATAGCTACTACAGAAGCTAATTGCTTGTTTGACCTTGCTAGTTCTCCTCTAATTCGAGCTTGTGTAGTGAAACTCAAAGAGGCAGAACACGCTTTTATACTCACAGTACACCATATTATTGTGGATGGTTGGTCAACAGGCATATTGATGCGTGAGTTAGCAACTATTTACTCAGCCCTCTGCAATAACTTGTCGCCAGAGCTACCAAAGCTACCAATTCAGTATGCTGACTATGCAATTTGGCAACGACAATATTTGCAAAAAGAAGTCCTGCAAACGCAGTTTGATTACTGGAAGCACCAACTTAAAAATGCTCCTACTTTGCTGGAATTACCTACAGACAGACCTCGCCCAGCTATTCAAACTTATCGGGGCGCAGTTCAATATGTCCAATTATCAAACGAACTGAGTCAGGCACTAAGCGACTTGAGTAGGCAAGAAGGAGCCAGCCTATTCATGACGCTGTTTACCGCTTATGTTACTTTGCTTTATCGCTATACAGGCTCCGATGATATTTTAGTGGGTACGCCAACTGCTAACCGCGATCGCCTGGAAATAGAAGGGCTAATTGGCTTTTTTGTCAATACCTTAGTATTACGCACCGATTTGTCAGCCAACCCCAGCTTTCAAGAATTGCTAGGTCGAGTACGACAACGCATATTGCAAGCTTATACTCATGCAGACTTGCCTTTTGATGAGTTGGTCAAAGCATTGCAGCCACAACGCGACCTCAGCTATACGCCTCTATTTCAGGTGTTGTTTGTCCTTCAGAATGCTCCTATATCGGAAGTAAAGCTTCCTGGCTTAACTATCAGTCCTTTGCCGACACAAAGCACAGTTGCTAAGTTTGATTTAACTTTATTATTCCAGAACACCGCCAGTGGATTAGTAGGAATGTGGCAGTACAATGCTGACCTATTTGATGCAGCCACTATCGAGCGTATGAGTCGGCATTTTGTTACATTACTTGAAGGCATTATTGCTAACCCCAAAGAGCAGATTTCCCAATTACCACTGCTGACAGCATTTGAGCAACAACAGTTATTAGTTGAATGGAACGATACGAGAGCAGACTCTCCTTTTGATAAGTGTATCCATCAATTATTTGAGCAACAAGTTGAGCATACACCGGAGGCTGTGGCGGTTGTATTTGAGAATCAACAACTCACCTACCACCAGTTGAATTGTCGTGCTAACTCTTTAGCTCATTACTTGCGCTCATTGGGTGTAAAACCAGATACTTTAGTCGGTATTTGTGTCGAGCGTTCTTTAGAGATGATTGTTGGGCTGTTGGGGATTGTTAAAGCTGGTGGAGCATATCTGCCACTTGACCCAGAATATCCACCTGAACGTTTGAGCTTCATGTTAGAAGATGCTCAAGTTCCAGTTTTGTTAACTCAGCAACGACTCGTTGATAAACTTCCTCCAAATCAAGCCAAACTTATTTGTTTAGATAAAGCTTGGTCAGAAATTGCCCAAAACAATCAAGATAATCCAAACAGTGGAGTTAGAGCCTTTCATTTAGCGAATGTGATTTACACTTCAGGCTCAACAGGTAGACCTAAAGGTGTGATGGTTGAGCATAAAGGATTATGCAACTTAGCTCAAGCCCAAATTCAAACGTTTGGCTTGACTGCGGATAGTCGCGTTCTCCAGTTTGCTTCCTTCAGTTTTGATGCTTCTATTTGGGAAGTTGTCATGGCTTTTGGCTCAGGTGGAACGCTTTACTTGGGAACAAAAGACTCACTATTACCAGGACAGCCGTTAATTGAGCGATTACGTGATTATGCGATTACCCATATCACCTTACCACCATCGGCACTAGCAGTTATGCCTGTGGAGAAACTGCCAGCATTGCAAACAATAGTTGTCGCTGGAGAAGCTTGTCCTGCGGAATTAATCAGGCAATGGTCTTTTGGTAGAAACTTCTTCAATGCTTACGGGCCGACAGAAGCGAGTGTGTGTGCAACGATCGCTAAATGTACCCCTGAAGATGAGAAAATCACTATAGGGAGAGCGATCGCTAACACCCAAGTTTACATCTTAGATAAGAATTTACAGCCAGTACCTGTAGGTGTGCCAGGAGAGTTACACATCGGTGGAATCGGGTTAGCAAGAGGCTACCTCAACCGGACAGAACTAACGCAGGAAAGATTCATTCCTAACCCCTTCGGCACTGGTCGTCTCTACAAAACTGGAGATTTAGCGCGTTATTTACCTGATGGCAATATTGAATATTTGGGACGAATTGATAACCAAGTAAAAATACGCGGTTTCCGTATTGAATTAGGAGAAATTGAAGCAGCATTGAGCGAACATGAGTGTGTGCAGACATCTTGTGTCATCGCCCGCCAAGATAACAGGGATAATAAACGCCTAGTTGGTTACGTAGTAGCGCATCAACACTGCCAACTCACAATGGACGAACTACGCCAATTCCTCAAAGCAAAGTTCCCAGAGTACATGGTTCCAAATGCTTTTGTGATTTTGGAGTCAATGCCACTCACTCCCAACGGAAAAATAGACCGTCGTGCTTTACCCGCACCAGATTTACAAAGCGAACGAATAGACAAATATGTAGCCCCACGTACTCCTATTGAAGAAATGCTGGCACATATTTGGGCGCAAGTTCTGAAAGTAGAGCAAGTGGGGATACATGATAATTTCTTTGAACTGGGGGGACATTCGTTACTAGCTACGCAATTACTTTCACGTATCCGCAACATTTTTAAAGTGGAACTACCATTGCGTGAGTTATTTGCCAGAGCAACAGTTGCCGAATTAGGGCATTTTATTGAGCAATTACAGCAACAGGAATTAGAACTTTCTACACCACCCATCTTAAGAAGGACAAACAATACACAATTACCACTGTCTTATGCTCAACAGCGTTTGTGGTTTCTAGACCAGTTACAGTCTTTGGGTAGCTCATATAATATGCCCCTAACTTTGCGTTTGGTGGGAAACTTAAATCAAGCTGCGCTACAACAAAGCTTACAAGAAATTATTCATCGCCACGAAGTATTACGCACTAATTTTATTAGCGTTGATGGACAACCAATTCAAGTTATTCAAACAGAAACGAATTGGTCACTATCTATTATTGACTGGCAACATCTACCAACCACCGAAAAAGAAATCGCTACACAGCAATTAGTGCAAAAACAAGCACAACAACCTTTTAACTTGGCAGATGAACCCTTAGTTAGGGCAACGTTAGTTGTACTGTCCCAGACAGAACGCGCATTGTTGGTCTTTATACATCACATTGTCTCTGATGGTTGGTCAATGGGTGTGTTTCTCCAAGAGTTAGCAGCTTTATATAATGCTTATTCTCAAGGTCAGCCGTCGCCTTTAGCATCATTGCAGATTCAGTACGCAGATTTTGCAATTTGGCAAAGACAGTGGTTGCAAGGGGATGTACTGCAAAGCCAACTGAATTATTGGCAACAACAACTAAAAGATGCACCAACTTTATTATCACTACCCACTGATCGCCCTAGAGGGGCTGTTCAAACTTATCACGGTGCTTATCAAGAGTTGACGCTATCAAAAGAGTTAAGTATTGCCCTTAAACAATTAAGTCAAAAAGAAAGTGTCACTTTGTTTATGACGCTGTTAGCAGCATTCCAAATATTGCTATGGCGTTATAGTGGGCAGGATGATATCTGCATAGGTACACCGATCGCTAACCGCAACCGTGCAGAAATTGAATCACTAATTGGCTTTTTTATCAATACTCTGGTCTTGCGTACCCGTTTAGATGGGAATCCCAGTTTTAGGGAGTTATTATCACGGGTGCGAGAAGTAGCTTTGGGAGCATACTCTCATCAAGATTTGCCTTTTGAAATGTTGGTGGAAGCATTACAGCCAGAACGGAATCTCAGCCATAACCCAATTTTTCAGGTGTGGTTTAATTTACAGAACTTGGCACAAAATGAACTAGAACTATTTGGGCTGTCTGTAAAACCTATCTTGATTTCAGAAGCGGCTTCTAAGTTTGACTTAAGCTTGTATGTTGCAGAACAAGAAGAAGGCACAACTCTGCAACTACTCTATAATGCTGACCTATTTACTTCTGAACGAATGGTGGAAATGCTGCAACAGTACCATCATTTGTTGAATCAAATTGTTGTCGAGCCTGATAGGGCGATCGCCGCTTATTCTCTTGTTACACCGCAAGCTCAACTGTTGCTACCAGAACCCACAACAGCTATACCACAACCAGAATACGAATTAGTCACTACAACCTTTACCTCTTTAGTAAATAGCAACCCAGAACTTTCAGCAGTGCGTCAAGGCGATCGCACTTGGAACTATGGCGAATTAGGCAATAAATCTCAAGCTTTAGCCAGGGTGATACTGAGTTATGGTATCGCCAAGGGTGATGTCGTCGCCGTGTACGGAAGCCCAAGTTTTGGATTGATTGCTAGTGCGATCGCTGTTCTGTTGAGTGGCGGAGTATTACTCACGCTTGATCCGCAACTTCCTATAGAACGCCAACAGCTAATGCTTCAGCAAGCACAAGCTAAATACTTACTCTACATCGACAATCAGCAACAAGAAGAACAAGAAATCTGGCAGTCTTTAACTGTTATCTATGTAAATAAAGATACAGGATTAGCCATCAGTTCTTTAGAAAGCAGTCAGACAATACCCTTACCGGAAATATCTGGTGATAATGCAGCTTATATTTTCTTTACTTCTGGTACTACTGGCGTTCCTAAAGGCGTATTGGGGTGTCATAAAGGGTTAGCACATTTTATTAGCTGGCAGCGTCAGACCTTTGGAATTAATCAAAAAGACCGCATTGCTCAATTAACAGGGCTTTCCTTTGATGTCGTCCTGAGAGATATATTTTTACCTTTAACCAGTGGTGCAACCTTATGTCTGCCAGCACCAGAGGATAAATTAGAGCCGCAAAAAATTCTGCATTACTTGGAACGTGAACAGATTTCTGTTCTTCATACAGTTCCCTCCTTGGCGCAATCATGGTTAGCTAATGTTCCCTCAGAAGTTTCTCTGCATAACTTACGCTGGTTATTCTTAGCCGGAGAACCGTTAAAGGAGACGCTTGTATTGCAAT